>VBEU01000032.1 GCA_005883775.1 Chloroflexota bacterium
TTGTCGACGAGATCATGAGCTTGTACGCGTGGTCGCCGAAGACGCGCTTGATCGCCGCGGTCTCCTCGCGATCGTTCGGCTGCGTCGACGTCCCGTGCGCGTTGATGTAGTCGATGTCCGACGGCTTCATCCCGGCCTGGTCGAGCGCCATCTTCATGGCGCGCGCGTTGCCCTCGCCCTCCGGCGACGGCGAGGTGATGTGGTATGCGTCGGCTGTGGCGCCGTAGCCGATGAGCTCGCCGTAGATCTTGGCCTTGCGCGCGAGAGCGCGCTCGCGCTCCTCCAGGACCAGCACGGCGGAGCCTTCCGAGAGGACGAAGCCGTCGCGGTCCTTGTCGAACGGCCGCGATGCCCTCTCGGGCGCGTCGTTTCTGCGGCTCATCGCGTGCATCGTCGCGAAGGCGCCGATCGGAAGCGGGAGTACCGCGGCCTCGGCTCCTCCGGTCACCATCACGTCGGCCTGCCCGCGCTTGATGAGCTCGGCGCACTCGCCGATGGAGTGGGAGCTCGAGGCGCATGCCGACACGTGCGTGAGGCTCGGCCCGCGAACGTCGAACTGCATGGAGATCTGAGCTGACCCGGCGTTGGCCATCAGCATCGGGACAAGGAACGGCGAGAGTCGCGAGGGGCCCCGCTCCTTCATGAGGAGCACCTGGTCGATGAGGGTCTCGATGCCCCCGACCCCCGTCGCGATCGCGACGCCGATGCGCTCACGATCCGGCCCGCCACCCTTGAGGCCGGCGTCCGCCAGCGCCTGCGCGGCGGCGGCGACCGCGTACTGCGTGAATCGATCGGTGCGCCGGATCTCTTTGCGGTCCATATATTTCGCCGGCTCGAACCCTTTGATCTCCCCCGCGATCTGCGTCTCGTAGGGCGAAGGATCGAAGCGGGTGATGCGGCCGATGCCGCTCCGACCGTGGACGAGACCATCCCACGTGGTCGCCACATCGAGGCCCAGGGGCGTCACGGCCCCGAGGCCGGTGACGACGACGCGGCGCGTCACCGCGGCGCGGCGGCGGCGCGCTCCCGCAAGATCGACAGCGCTCCGGTGATCGAGAGGGGGTCCGACACGTTGAGGAGCTTCACGTCGGCGATGCGCTTCACGAGGCCATTGACGACCTGGCCCGCGCCGATCTCGACGAACGTCGAGGCGCCACGCTCCGCCATGTACCTGACCGAGCGAAGCCATTCGACGCGGTTCGAAAGGTGCCGGACGAGCGCGTCAGGTATCGCGGACGCGGACGGGTGCGGCATCGCGCTCACGTTCGCGACGATGGGCACGACTGGCTCGTGGAAATGAAGCGTGTGCATGAAGGCGGCGAGGTCGGGGCCGATCCGCCCCATGTCCGGAAAGTGGAACGGCGCCGATATGCGCAGCGGGACCACCTTTCGCGCGCCGTGCTTGGTCAAGGCTTCGCTCGCTCGCGCCACGCTCTCGCTGTCGCCCGCGATCGTGACCTGCGAAGGACCGTTGTCGTTCGCGACGACCGCGCTACCCCGAGGAAGCGTGTCGTTGATCACGCGCTCGACCTCTTCCGCGGGAAGGCCGACGATCGCGGCCATCGCACCCTTCGCTCCGCGCGACGCGGCAAGCCGTCCGCGCTCGGTGACGAGGCGCAGGGCGTCCTGGAACGTGAGAACTCCGGCGGCGACGAGCGCCGTGAACTCACCAAGGGAGTGGCCCGCCACGAAACGGGGGCGCAGTGACGCCGGAAGCGCTGCCACGCCGCGCGGTTCGACACCATCGCTTGAGCGGTGGCCGAGCTTTGCGTTGACCGATTCGATGAACGCTTCCAGGATCGCCACGCTCGTCGTCAAAATGGCCGGCTGGGCGACCGTGGTGTTGTCGAGATCCCCTGACGGGCCGGCGAAGCAGATCTTCGAGAGCTCGTACCCGACCGTCCGGTCCGCCTCGTCGAACGTGTCGCGGGCGCGTGCCGACTGCTCGTAGACCGCGCGGCCCATGCCGACGATCTGCGAGCCCTGGCCCGGGAAGACGAATGCGAGATCTCCCACTTGAGACACAACGATAGCGGCCGCAGGTCACCGCGTCGAGCCCTACAAAATATTCCGATACACTCGCTTTGCAGTGAATTCCCGACGATACGTTCAACGCGAGCGAGCACGCCGGGCAGCGCGGACGTCGAGCGCGATCGAGTCCGCCGCCCTGCGCGAGGTCTCGCGCCGCGGATACGCCGATCTCCGCGTGACCGAAGTCGCGCGACGCGCTCACGTCGCCCCCCGGACGGTCTACCTCCACGCACCGACGAAGGAACGTCTCGTCGAGATCGCATTGCGGGGACGGGCGCAGGGGTTGATCGGTCGGATCGAGCGATGGCGGCCGCGCGGCGAAAGCGCGGATGCCGTTCTCGGAGAGCTCATCGCGATGCACGAGCGTGAGTACCGCGCCGAATCCGTCCTGCTCGAGACGCTGGTCGACGGCGCTCTGCCGCGCGACGTCGCCGCGCTGCTTCGCGAGCTCGACGGGGTGCGTCTCGCGAGCATCACGCGGACGATCAACGATCTCGCTCGACGGGGCGGGCTCAGGGTGCGTCCAAGCGACGCCATCGCGCTCTCGCACGCGCTCCTTTCTTATCCGACCTGGCGGACGGCGCTCACCGGTCCGGGACGCCGCCGCGCTCCGCGGCTCATCTACTCCGCGCTCCGCAGCGCCTTGCTCTAGCAGCCGGCGCGTAGGCTTGCGACATGACCGCGGCGGCCGCGTCCGGGTTGATCCGAGCCTCCACCTCGGGTGCGCGCGCGCGTTGGGTCGCGTGGTCGAGCGTCGCGCTCTACGTCGCCCTCGCCGGCGTGAGTCTCGCTCTCGAGCTCAGGTTCGTCGGCCGACTGAGCCCGCTCGATATCTGGAGCATCGCGGCGTTGTTCGCCTGCGGCGTGATAGGGGCGCTCATCGTCAGCACCCACCGTACGCATCCGATCGGCTGGATGTTCTGCGGCGCCGCGGTGAGCTTCGGCTTTTCGTTCTTTGCGCGCGAGTATGCGATCCAGGCCCTTGTCGTCGCGCCAGGGACGCTCCCGTTCGGCCAGGCCATGGCGTGGTTTGGTTTCTGGGCGGATATGCCCGGGATCGCGGTCATCGCGTTGTTCCTTCCGCTTCTGTTTCCCGACGGACGCCTTCCGTCGCCGCGATGGAAGCTTGCCGCGTATTTCGCTGGGGCCAACGTTGTCCTCGCGGTGGTCCTCACGATGCTCGCACCCGCGACGTATGCGGACGCAGGCTATCCGTCGATCCGAAATCCGATCGGGCTTGACCGGTACGCCGCGGCTTTCGACACGATCGCCGCGATCCTTCAGCCCCTTCTTCTCGTGCTCGTCGTCATCAGCGCCGCCGCATTGTTCGATCGGCTACGCCGTGCCGATGCGGACGAGCGTCAACAGCTGAAGTGGTTCGCGTTCGCGGGCGCGCTCGTTCTGGGGTCGTTCCTCATCCAAGCAGCGTCGCGCTTCGTGCCGTCGCTCGCTGGGCCGACGGAGCTCTTCGCGACTCTTGCGGTGACGGCGCTCCCGGTGGCGGTCGGGGTCGCGATCCTTCGCTACCGCCTCTACGACATCGATCTGATCATCAATCGGACTCTGGTCTACGTCCTGCTGACCGCGGTCCTCGCCGGCGTCTACACCGCGGTCGTCGCGCTATTCCAGCGCATGTTCGTCGCGCTCAGCGGCCAAGGTTCGGATCTGGCGATCGTGATGACACTGTTCGTCCTGGCCACGGTGTTCACGCCGATCAAGAACACCCTTCAGGAGCGCGTGGACCGCCGCATCAAGCCGACGTCGGCGCGGACGATCGCGCATGCGACCAGCATCGACGACCTTCTGATGCTTTCGGAGCTGCACGACCGCGGCGTGCTCACCGACGACGAGTTCTCCGCGAAAAAGAAGCAGGTGCTCGGGATCTAGGACGCCTCGGCCATCTCTTTGAGCGCAGCGGCACGCGAGATCAGGAACCGGCGCAGGTATCCCGCGAGGAAGAGCCGGTCGACGATCACGCCCAGCGGCCCCAGAGGACTTTTGAACGTGAAGGTGTCGACCATCGTCGTGCCACCGTCACGGGGCACGAACTCGTGGACGTGCCGCATCGATGCAAATGGCCCGCGCACCATCTCGTCCTGGAACATTCGTGGCCGATCGAAACGCGTGATCCGCGCCGTCAACCGCTGCCGGACGCCGAGATGCTTGGCCTCCCAGGTGACCTCATCCCCGAGGCCCATCAAGCCGGTCGTGACCCCGCCGACTGCTCGTTCGTGGGTGCCGGCTGTCGACCGGACGTGAGCATCAATGTCTCTCGCGAGATCGAAACAGCGTTCCGGCGGAGCGACGATGGCTGTCTCGATCCGAATGCTCGGCATCGAGCTTCCGACTACTCCTTCTCGAGCTCGATCTTGCCCGCGACGCCGTTCAGCTCGCCCTCCCACTTGTGGCCCCGGTCGTGGAGCCCCTGGCTGATCTTTGTGGCGAGCGCCTCCTGCGCGATGAAGTCGCCGTACCGCTCGAAGGCTCGGGAGATCGGCCCGTCGTACCGGAGCGCGATGCGATCGGAGATCTCGAGCCCGGCTTCCTTGCGCAGATTGTTCAGGTGGTGGGCGAGCTCGCGCGCGAGCCCCTCGAGCTCGAGCTCAGGCGTGACCTTCGTCTCGAGCGCGACGGTAGCGCCCGCGTCGCGACCCACCGCGTGGCCGGGCGCGCCCTCGTGCGAGATGAGGACCTCGGTGTCGGAGAGCTCGAAACCTTCGACGCTGATCGTCCCGTCCCGCCGTTCGTAGCGGCCCTCGGCGAGCGCTTGACGCACCCGCGGAAGATCCTTACCGAGCTTTGGTCCGAGGACCTTGAGGTCCGGCTTCACGGTCTCCTTCACGAGCCCCTCGGCCGCGTCGCGGACCTCGATCGCCTTCACGTTCAGCTCGTCTTTCACAATCTCCGCCAGCTCCGACGCGCTCTCGAGCGCACCACGGTCGCGGTCATTCGCATCGAATACCACGATGAGCTTGGAGAGCGGCGTGCGCGTCTTCACGCCCGCCGACGAACGCGCCGCACGACCAAGCTCGACGACGCGGCGAGCCGCCCGCATCCGCCGCTCGAGGTCGTCATCGACGCGCTCCGGGCTTTCGTCCGGATACGCGGTGAGGTGGACCGACGCCTCGGCGCTCGGCGAGCTCGAACGAACAAGGCCCTGATACACATCCTCGCTCAGGAAGGGCACGACGGGCGCGAGAAGACGGATCAGCGTCGTGATCGCCTCGAACAAGCTCTGATACGCCGCGAGCGAATCACGCTTCGAGCGCGCCTTCCAGAAACGCGAACGGTTCCGGCGGAGATACCACGTGGAGAGGTCGTCCCAAAAGCTCTCCGCCTTCAGCAACACCGTCCGCACGTCGTAGCTGTCCATCGACGCCCGGCTGTCCGCGACGAGGCGAGCCAGCGTCGAAAGGACCCAACGGTCCATGACCGGCCGCTCAGCGAGCGGGATCTGCGGCTCCGATGGGTCGAAGTCGTCGTACGTGGCATACGTCACGAAGAACGCGTACGTGTTCCAAAGGACCAAGAGCTTCCGCCGCAGATCCTCGAACGGCGGCCACCCGAAGTACATCGTTTCTTGCAGGTCCTCGCGAGCGACGACCCAGCGGATCGCGTCGGCGCCCACGCGCTCGCAGGCCTCGACGAGATCCACCATGTTCCCGCCCGATTTGTGGAATTCCTCGCCGGGTGCCGCGAGCATCGGCTGGAACGACTCGCACACGCGATACGGCGCCTCACCCGTGAGCACGACCGAGAAGAAGAGCTGCGAGTAGAACCAGAGACGGACCTGCTCGACCATCTCGACGATGTACTCAGCCGGGAACCACTTCGCCCAGTACTCCTTGTCGTGCAGCCAGTCGAGGGTGGAGAACGGGACGATGCCGGCGTCGAGCCAGCAGTCGCCGACCTCCTTCACGCGCTTGCTCGCCGCTCCACACTCGGGACAGCCGACCACGACGTCGTCGATCCACGGGCGGTGCAGCTCGCGCAGCTTGTCGAGACCGCTCTTCGCACGCTCGCGAAGCTCCTCTTCGCTCCCGATGACGAAGAAGTGCCCCTTCTCGCACGTATAGAAAGGAAGGGGCAGGCCCCAGTAGCGCTTCCGGCTGATGTTCCAGTCGCCCATGTTCTGGAGCCAGTTCTCCATGCGGCGCCCCGCCGCCGGCGGCAGCCAGGTCACCTTCGCCGCGGCGGCCATGAGCTTCGGGCGCAGCTCGTCCATCGAGATGAACCACTCGTCGTCGACGCGGAAGACGATCTCCTCGTGGCAGCGCCAGCACTCGGGATAACGGTGGGTGTAGTCCGCCGCCCGGAAGAGCCGGCCACGCTTTTGGAGGTCATCGGCGATCTCGCGCGCGACGTCACGCGCTTCCTTGCCCTCAAGCCAGCCGTACCCCTTGACGAAGCGCGCCATCTCGTCGAGCGGGACGAGGACCGGGAGCTTCTCCGTTTTCGACAGCGCGAAGTCCTCGGCGCCGCAACCCGGCGCGATGTGGACGAGACCGGTCCCTTCCGCGGCGGTGACATCCTTCCACTCGATCACGCGGTGGCCGACAACGCCCTCGCTCGACGCCGGTAGCGCGTCGAACGGACCGCTGTAGCGAAGACCGAGGAGCGCTTTGCCTTTCACCGTCTCGACGACGGTCGCGTTGTCCCACCTGGCCTGGTCGAAGGTCTCCTTAGACACGATCAGGATCTCGTCCCCCACCTTCGCACGAACGTAGTCGAGGTCGGGATTGACCGCGAGCGCCACGTTCGCCGGTAGGGTCCACGGCGTTGTGGTCCACACGAGAAAGGACTCGTTCTTCCGGCCTTCGATCGGAAACCGGACGTAGACCGAGAGATGGGTCATCTCCCGGTAGCTGTCGATCATCTCGTGCTGGGACAGCGCCGTGCCACATCGCGCGCACCACGGCATCGAACGGTGGCCTTTGTAGAGCCAGCCTCTTTCCTGGCAGACCTTCAGGACGTGCCAGATATGCGAGATGTTGAGGTCGCTGTAGGTGAAGTACGA
>VBEU01000033.1 GCA_005883775.1 Chloroflexota bacterium
GCGCGCTCCTCGAACGCGCGGATCATCCGCATCACGCGATAGAGGTCCATGGCCGTTGTCTTGTCCATCAGTTGCCCTCCGCCGGATGGAGCATCACGCGGATCGCGCCCCCCCGCCGCTCGGTGAAGGTCTGCCAGGCCTCGGCGAACGAGCGAAGCGGGAAGTGATGCGTGACCAAACTGGTGACATCGACCTTCGCGTCGGCGAGCAGCGCGAGCGCCCGGCCGGACACCCCTTTTGGATTTGCGAGCGAGCCGAGGATGTCGAGGTTGCCGAGCACGATGGTCGAAAGATCGACGCCCGAGAGCTCGACGCCGGTTCCGGTCGGCCCACCGAGGACGACGCGGCCGCCGCGGCGCGCGAGACCGATCGCGGCGCGCACGGCCTCGGCCGTACCCGCGAACTCAACGACGAGATCGGCCGTGCCCCGCAGTCGCGTCACATCCGCTGCATCGATGACCTCATCCGCCAGGTCACGGACGCGCGCGAGCCGGGCGCCGCGACCGACGAGCGTTACCCGACCGGCACCGAGCGCGCGCGCCAGCTCTGCAACGCATAGTCCGATCGCGCCCGGGCCGATGACGACCACGTGCTCGCCGCCTGCCATCCGGCCTCGTTCCAGCGCCCAGAGCGCGACGCCGAGGTTGTCAGTCCACGCCCCCTGCTCGAAGGTCACGTGCTCCGGAAGCGCGTGTAGTGCGGCGATCGGCACGGCCGCGTACTCGGCCAGGCCGCCGCCGATCGTGAAACCGACGTGGGCATGGCCCGTTTCACGCTTGCCGTAGTTCTGACAGAGCGTGTACATGCCCTCGCGGCAGCGATCGCACGTACCGCAGCCCACATGCACCTCGATGCCGACGCGTGTGCCGACGGCGAATCGCTCGTCGTTCGACATCGCGACCTCGCCGCTGAATTCGTGACCGGGCACGTGTGGGAACTTGATCGCCGGGAACCTGCCCGCGAGTATTTTCGCGTCGGACGCACAGACCATCGACGCCCGCACACGCACCAGAACCTCGCGCGGTCCGGGACGAGGCGTCGGTACCTCCCGCAGCGCGAAGTGATCCTGCGCGGTGAACACCACGGCAAGCATCGTCGCGGGTATATCGGCGGAGCCGATGGACTCGCGGACGGCACTCTTCATGTTCGTGGCCGGCCTGGATAGCGGTCGATCGAGACGAGCTGGTCCAGGGGCAGGCGGTCGACAGTCGGCGTCTCGGCGGCGTAGCCGAACGTGAACGTCCCAAGGAACGTCCAGGACAGCGGCACGTTGAGGATCTTCTTCGCTTTCTCGGTGATCCAGTGCTGCACGAAGACACCACCGTAGCCGAGCGAATGTGCCCGCAGCCACATCGCGTAGATCGACATCGCCGCGGCCCACTCGAAGCCGTTGTCGGCATGCACATTCGTCAGGCTCTTCGCGGGGTCCGCGAGGACGGCGATGACCTCCGGTGTCACAAGATCGTTCACACGGCCACTCGAGCCGTCGGGCCGGAAGATCGGGTCCCAGTACGCCGAGAGGTCCTTGGACTCCTTCGCCAGCTCCTGCAGCTCGCGCTTTACCGACGAGCTCTTCACCCAGATGAAGCGGGCCGGTTGACGATTCGCGGGCGACGGGGCCCATCGCGCCGCCTCGAGGATCTCGTCGACGTCGGCGTCCGGGACCATACCCGGTTTGAATGCGCGCACCGCGCGACGCGTGCGCATGAGCGCCCCGATGGAGCCGCGGACATCCACGCTCATCTCAAGGCTCCACGATCACTTTCAGCGCGCCGTCGATGCGTTCGTTGAACGTCCGCAGCGCTTCGGCGAACTCGGAGAGCTTGAAGTGGTGCGTGATGAGCTTCGCCGCGGGGATGCGACCGTCGGCGATCAGCGGGATCACCTCTTCCATCGTGTTCCGATTCGCTCGGACCCCGTAGAGATCGATCTCCTCGAGGACGACCTTCTGAAAGTCGACCGACGACGGCTCCTTGGGGATACCCGTGAACGCGACGCGTCCGCCCTTGCGGACCATGCCGATCGACTGCCGGACGGAATCCTTGGTGCCGGCGGAGTCGACGGCGACGTCGGCCCCAAGGCCGGCGGTCAAGTCCCGGACCCGGGCCACCGGATCGCCGTCGTGGTAATCGACGGTATCGAACCCGAGCTCCTTCGCGCGCTCGAGCCGCTTGCCGCCGCCCACGACGATGCAGCGAGCGGCGCCGAGCGCGCGGGCGCACATCGCGGTGAGGAGACCCATCCCGCCGGAGCCGACGGCAACGAAGACGTCGCCCGGATTGATGCCAGGCCTCTTCACCGAGTGCAGCGCGATCGACGCCGTGTCGCAAAGCGCAGCGACGTCCAGAGGCATCGAGTCCGGGATCCCAAAGACGCTCTTGATCGTGTGGACCACGTACGTCGCGTACGCACCCTGGGTGTAGTGGCCGTATTGACGATGGCCGAGATCCTCCCGACCGTAGTTGAGGCACAGGTTGTAGCGGCCGGTCCGGCACATCCGGCAGTAGCCGCACCCCGAGTGGCTCGTCCCGGCGACACGAGTTCCCGGGCTGAAGCCGTAGGCGGTCGCGACCTCGCCCGCCTCGACGATTTCGCCGGCCCACTCGTGACCAGGTATGAACGGGTAGGCGCGTGGCCAGCGGCCTTTGAAGGTTCCCTCGACGATCTCGGCGTCGGTCCCGCAGATCGCGATCGCGCGCACGCGCGCCAGCACCTCGTTCGATGCGGGGCGCGGGATCGGCACATCGTCGCGGACCTCGAACGCGTGCGGCCCCGTGAGCACGAGCGCCTGCATCGTCGCGGTCTTCGGAGAAGCGCTCGTCCGAACGGCCTTCATGGCTGGAATGCCACCACGCGGCAGATGCAACCCTCGCCGTTCTCCCAGCGCCAGGGGAACGCGCCGACCTCGATGCGCCGGCCGGCTACCTCGGCCATCTCGCCGCCGAGGTTCTCCAGCATCGGGATGTTCGCCTTGGCCATGTGGTAGTGCACGTGCTCGAAGTCTTTCATCGGAAGGGTCTCGTCGATGGGTTTTCCGGTCTGCGCCTCGTACTCCTTCACGAGATCCGGGCGGAAGTAGCGGACGCGCACGTAGAGCGAGTGGTCCATCGAAGCGAGGTCGCCACCGAACCAGCGGATCTTCTTATCTATGAGGTAATCGCACACCTCCGGCATCGGCCCGGGGTGGCGGTCGAAGTAGGTCACGTCGTCACGGGTGGGCTTCGTCCAGTTGTAGCGGTCCCACCCGGTGTACAGGATGACGACGTCCCCCTCGCGGATCTGCTCCCCCTTCGGGAGGCACGAAAGGACGTCCTTGAGCGAGTAGTAGGACCAGGGCTTGGTGATCGGACGAAGGTCGATCACCAAGCCGGTGCCGTAGAGATCACCGATTGGGATCTCACCAAGGTGCTTGCCCGTCGGCCAGTAATGGATGGGCGCATCGATGTGGGTGCCGGTGTGCATATTCGTGCGCACGAGGACCGTGCTCTTCCCGTCGCGATGGTGCGTCGTGATGTCCGTGACCTGGATCGCCTCGAACTGCGGCCAGGTCGGCATCCGATCGCCCCACGGCTGGGTCAGGTCGACGAGCCTCGTCATCTCCGTTCGCCGATCAGTACGGGAAGTCCTTTACGCGCCCGAGCTGGTCGACGACCTTCTTCACGATGGTGAGGTCGGTGACGTCGTCGAACTTCAGGTCCTTCGTGATCTTCCCGAACCCCTTCTCGCTCGCGATCGTCCCTTCGATGTTGGCTTTGAGCAGGCCCTCGTTCTGCGGCCAGGCCTTCGCCTTCACCAGCGTGTCGAAGGTATCGGCGACAACGTCGGCCGCTTCCTTCGTCTGGGTCACGCCCAGGTCGATGATCTTCTGCCGGTTCGCGGAGTCGTACATCGCGCGGTTCGCCCGCATGAGCGCGCGGATGATGCACTCGGGTGTGGCGGGATCGTCCTTCAGGACCTGCGTCGGGACGATGTACACGGAGTACTGGTAATCGGTCAGGACCTCCCACATGTTCGCGAGGACCGTGATCGTCGGTGTCTGCTTCTGCACCGTCTTGATCTGATCGATGTGGAGGACCGCCGTATCGGTCGTCCCGGTCGCGAGGGCCTGGACGCGCCCGGCGGTCGTCGTGGTAACGAAGGTGACGTCCTTGGCCGGGTCGAGCCCGGCTTTCTTCAGCACGATCCGCGTCATGACGTCAGCGAACCCGCCCGGCTCCTGGACGCCCATCTTCTTGCCCTTGAGGTCGGCCATGGACTTGATGCCGGGCCCGACTGCGAACGAGACGTCGACCAGAGGTGCGTAGGTGTAAATGATCTTCACGTCCGCGCCGTTGGCGATGGCGTCCACCACTGGCTCGGTCGAGGTGCCCGCAAGGTCGATCGCGCCGGATGCGGAGGCCCGGAGCGATCCAACGCCGCCGTCAAACCGCACGAGCTCGACCGTCAGGTTCTCGTCCTTGAAGTAACCGAACGCGTCCGCAACGTACGGCGTGAGATGG
This sequence comes from Chloroflexota bacterium, assembly GCA_005883775.1. Lineage (GTDB taxonomy): Bacteria > Chloroflexota > Limnocylindria > P2-11E > P2-11E > 3-1-20CM-2-70-9. Next base: position 4,500 of record VBEU01000033.1, read on the forward strand.
ACGACGTTCGGCGGCGTGACCGGCACCGCGATGGTGATCTTCTTCGCCGCGCAGGTCGCCTTCGGCGCCGCCGATGCCGCAGCGGTGCTGGGCGTCGCGGCACCGCCGCCCCCACCGCCACACGAGGCCACCAGGATCGCGAGACCGAGACCGATCGACCCAACAGCACGCGCATGCATCTTCGAACTCCCTCTCATTGCTCTCTCTTTAGCCACGGCGCGATACGACCCTCGAGCCATTGCACGAAACCCATCATCAGGATGCCCATCGTCGCGACGACGATGACCGGGACGAACATGCGGTCGATACGGAAAACGTTCTCGTACGAGATGATCAGATAGCCGAGACCGACGAGGCCGATGAAGAATTCCGCGACGATCATGCCGATGAGGCCGCGGCCGATCGCCAAACGGACTCCTGCCAGGACATAAGGCATGGCCGACGGAAGGATCACGTCGGTCCACAGACGCCGCTCGCTGGTGTTGAAGGAACGGGCCACCTCCAGCAGCTGGCGGTCGACGTTCCGGACACCCTGCTGCGTATTGATGAGGATCGGGAAGACCGCGAAGAGCGCGACGGTCGCGATGCGCGGCGCGTCGCCGACCGACCTGAACGCCACCGCTATGAGTGGCACGAGCGCGACCGAGGGTACCGAGTACAAGGCCGACACGAGCGGATCGATCGCGTTGTAGACAAAGCGCCAGCGCCCCGAGGCGACGCCAAGCACCAGCCCGACCGCCAGCGCGACGGCGAGGCCGCCGAAGAGCTCGCGGAAGCTTTGCCCCATCGCGTCCTGGAGCTCACCGTTCGCGATGAGCTCGAAGAACGCTCGGAAGATATCGGACGGCGGGCGGAGGATGAGCTTGTTGAGGGTCGGGCCGAAGAGCTCCCACACGCCCAGGACCACCGCGATCGCACCAAGACGCACCACCCAATCGCCGGGCCGCAGCCGGCGCCAACGGCTCGTCCGCACGCCGACAGCGCGCGACTCGTCGACCTCGACGCCTACCCGATGGAACGTCACGCCGCACGCTCCCGCAGGAGACGCCAGCAATGGTCGCGAAGCGGGATGAAGCGCGGGTGCGCGATGACGCTCTCCACGGTGCGTGGCCGCGGGATGTCGACCTGGAAGAGCTCGCGCACGCGCGCGGGCCGTGCCGACAGCACGAGGATCCGGTCCCCCATGGCGATCGCCTCCTCGATCGAGTGCGTGATGAAGACCATCGTTCGGGGCGCAAGCTGGTAGATGCGCAGCAGCTCGTCCTGCAGGACCTCGCGTGTCAGCGCGTCGAGCGACCCGAAGGGCTCGTCCATGAGCAGGATGTCCGGCTCGACCGCGAGCGCCCGCGCGAGGCCGGCACGCTGCTGCATCCCGCCCGAGAGCTGATTCGGGTACGAAGTCTCGAAGCCGCGCAGGCCGACCATCTCGATGTAATGCGCGACCCGCTCTTGGACCGTGGCCTTCGGCAAGCCGGCAAGCTCGAGTCCGTACGCGACATTCTCCCGGACTCGTTTCCAAGGCATGAGCCCGAAGTGCTGAAAGACCATTGCCACCTTGCGGCTGGGTGCGCGCACCTCGGTCCCATCGATGACGATGCGGCCATCGTCGATCGCGGCGAGCCCGTGCATGCAACGAAGAAGCGTGGTCTTGCCGCAGCCCGAGGGGCCCACGATGCAGAGGGTCTCGCCATCACGCACCGCCAGATCGAGAGCTTCGAACACGGTGACCGCGCCCGAGGCGAAGCGTTTCGTCACGTGCTCGACCGAGATCCGGATCGGCGTGGCCATCAGGCGACCCTCCGATCGGCACTTCGCGGTGCGGCGGTCGAACCCCGGACGATGAGCTCCGTATCGAGGAGCACGTGGCGGTCGACTACGGGCTCGCGTTCGAGCAAGCCGATCAGCATCCGCGCCGCGATCGCGCCCATCTCGCGCTGCGGCACGCGCGCCGTCGTGAGAGGAGGGTCGAGGAGGTTGACCATTGGAATGTCGTTGATGCCCACGAGCGAGAGATCCGCGGGCACGCGGACGCCGATTTCGCGCGCGGCGC
>VBEU01000034.1 GCA_005883775.1 Chloroflexota bacterium
CGCCTTCCAGCTCTCGGACGCGGCGAGCGCGGCCGCCGAGTAATAGGTGTTCGCGTAGCCGTTGATCGAGAGGTGCCAGAAGTACAGGAACGCCGCGAGCACGGTGACCGCGATCAGTGCGGGGCGCACCCAGGCATCGGAGCGTGCGTCGGCGACACCTTCGCGGGCGGCGGGAAACAGGCGCGCCCGCGAGAGCGAGAGGGTACTCACTTGCCCGCCGTCTTCCGGGAGACGGTGAGGCGCGCGCGGCGCTCGAACCACACGCGCAGGAGATAGAAGCGCGTGATGGTCGCGGCCGCATTCGCACCGGTGAGGAGTGCGATCTCGGCGAGGACGCTCGCATGCGGGGCGGTCACGTGCAGGAGCGCGATCGCGGCCGAGGTCATGGTGATCGCGACCCCGAGTGCGCCCATGCCCGCGAGCTGGTCCTGCCAGAAGCCGGTCCGCGCCCGCACACCGAACGTGAGCCGGCGGTTCGCGGCGGTGTTGCCGACCGAGGTCGCGATGAGCGCGAGCACGTTAGAGATGGCGGGCGAAGCGAAGACACGAAGAAGCGCGTAGGCGATCGCGTACGCGATCGTGCTCGCGATGCCGATGCTCGCGAACGTGAGTACCTGGCGCGACAGCGCCAGGGCAACGCCGCCGAAGCGCATCCGAAAGATTCCGCGGAGATCGTCCATCGCGGTCTTCGCGATATCGACCCGCGAATCAGGGTCGTCGGTCCAATCGACCGGAACCTCGTGGATGCGCATACCCGCGCGCTGCGCGAGGACGAGGAGCTCGGTGTCGAAGAACCACGCTTGGTCTTGCACGGCTGGGATGAGCCGGCGTGCCGCGACGGCAGTGATGGCCTTGAATCCGCACTGTGCGTCGCTGAACTGCGCGCCGAGGCCGATATGAAGCAAGAAGTTGTACGCACCCGAGATGAGCTCCCGCTTGGGGCCACGCCGCACACGGGCGCCGCGCGCGAGACGGCTTCCGATCGCGACGTCGCTGTGGCCTGACATGAGCGGCGCGACGAGTGGAAGGAGCGCGTCCAGGTCGGTCGACTGGTCGACGTCCATGTACGCGACGATCGCTGCTTCGCTCGAGAGCCAGGCTGTGCGAAGCGCGCGACCGCGGCCCTTGGCGTCGAGGTGGATCGCGCGCACATTCGGCAGCTCGGCCGCGAGGTACTCGGCGATCGGCCAGGTCGCGTCCGTCGACGCGTTGTCGACGATGGTGATCGTCGTCGGGAACGGAAACCGCGCTTCGAGGTATGCGTGCAGCCGTCGAACGCTCGGCACGAGGTCGCGCTCCTCGTTGTAGACCGGGATGACGATGTCGACGGTCTGCTTTTCCATGCCCTGAGCCTGCGATCTCGCCACGGGCGCGTCATGAAACCGGGGTGAGAAACCCCCCAGAAGTGCCTAAGGGTTGGTCTTAGCGCAGGGCCGGGCTTGTCCTAAGACCTACATACCGCAGGAGCGCGAGATCGCCCGCGTTGAATCCCGCGTGCTGCGACGGGCTGAACGCGTATGTGGTCGCGACACCCGTGAACGTCCCCGACTGAAGCCGGTCGCGGACGTCGGAGGGAGCGGTGCCGCCGTCCGCTGCGCTTGCGAGGAGCCCGAGCGCGTCGTACGCGGAAGCGGCCAGGCTCGTGGGCGGGCCGGTGCGGTCGGTGTATGACTGAACGAAGGCGGCGCGGGCCGCGCCGCTGGTGCCCGACGACGACGCCGCGATCCAGCGTGAGCCGGGCCAGACCACGAGTGCGGCCGCCTCGTGAAGATCGGCGATGTCAGAAAAGTCACAGAGATATGAGAGGTAGAGGCTCGTTCCCACGGTCACGGTCCGTGCCGCTTCGACGTAGCTCCGCGGCGTTCCCGCGAGGAACACGATCGGCGTCGTCACGAGGAGCGGTCGAAGCTTCTGCGTGGCGTCAGTGGGCGTGACCGTGATCACGTTCGCGGTGACGCGACGCCGAGCCAGCTCGTTCGTCAGCGCGATCCGTTCGCCGATCGCCGTCGTCGATTCATCGCTGACGACGAGATCAGTGCTGAGCACCGATCGGAGGGTGGCATCGTCGAGGACTGAGCGCGCGAGCTGCGCGGGCGTGGGCGCAAGCGCGAAGGCCCAGCCGCCCCCGCCCCGTGTCGCGGGCTCGGGGATCGGCAGAGTGAACAGCACGGGCACCCCGGTGAGCTGGACCGCGGCGACGAAGGCATCGTCGTAGTCGACGGAAACACCCACGACGATTGCATCGGCGCGGTCCTCGACGGCCGCACGCCGAAGCTCGAGCGCGGTCCTCGATGGACTGCTCGCGACGTCGACGATCTTCAGCTTCACGCGAGGCGTTGCCGTCGAGTGTTGATCGGCCCAGAGCTGTAGCGCATCTCGCTGCGGCCCGCCGTTCGGTGCGCGCGATCCTGAAAGGTCGAGCAGCGCGGTGACGTTTAGCGCGTTCGGGTCTCGGGTAGGCGCTGGGGTCGGACTCGCCGACGGATTCGCTGCTGTGCACGCGCCCAGGAGCAGGACGAGCGCGACAACGAGCGCCGCCGTGCTAGGCGCGCGTTCCATCCGGAAGCGGATTGTCCGCGGCGTACACGTGCGTCGCCGCGTCCTCAGGACGCGGATCCGGCTCGCTCTCGGCCTGCGCGATGGCTTTCTCGATCTCGTCGCCGAGAGACGCGCGCATCGCTTCGAGCTCCTGCTCGGTAACGCCGGCTGAAAGGAGATAGGCAAACGCGCGCTTGACCGGATCTTTCGCGCGCCACTCGTCGACTTCCTTCTTCGTGCGGTAGCGGCTGTCGTCGTCGTCGCTCGTGTGCGGCTGGTAGCGATAGCACTTGAGCTCGACGAGGCTCGGGCCACCTCCCGCGCGAGCACGGTCGGCCGCGATCTTGGTCTTCTCGTAGCTGTCGAGCACGTCCATCCCGTCGGCGACGTGGCCGGGCATCGCATACGCCGCCGCTTTTTCCGCGATGTCTTTCACCGCCGTCTGTCGCTCGAAGCGCGTCGAGATCGCGAGCAAGTTGTTCTCGATGACGAACACGACGGGGAGCTTATGCACTGACGCGAAATTCATGGCCTCGTGGAAGTCCCCTGTGCTGGTGGACGCGTCGCCGCCGAACGCGAACACGATGTAGGGCTCCTTCCGGAGCTTCAGCGCGAGCGCGAGCCCGACGGCGTGCGGAAACTCGGTACCGACGCACACCGAACGCGAGATGATGCGGTCCTTCGGCGAGCTGAACATGTTCAGCACCGCGCGCCCCGCGGAATTCGGATCGGTCGCTTTCGCGAACACGCTCCGGAACTCATCGAGCGCGCTGAAGCCGAGGACGAAGGCGACACCCATGTCGCGGTAGTACGGGACCGTCCAGTCCTTGCCGCGCTGGATGCACCACGCTGCGCCGATCTGCGCACCCTCGTGCCCGTCCGTGCCGGCGCCGAACGGCGTACGACCCATGCGGTTCAGCTGGAGGATCCGCTCGCTCACCATCCGGGTCATGAGGACGTAGCGGTACATGCCTTTCACGTCGTCGAGCGAAAGGCCGAGCGTCTCGTGACGGGTCGCGCTCCCCTTGCGCGTGGTGACCGCCATCAGAGACTCATGCTAACGGGCATCCCGCCATAGGAAACCCGCGAGCACGATGAGCCACACGCCGAGAATCATGCGCAGTGGAAGGTCGGGTGGCGACATCGGAATGCCGGTGAGCGCGTACGCCGCGACGAGGGCGAAGCACACGATCGCGAGTGCTGCGGTGAGCCATCCGAATGCGCGCGGCAGCACGCCCGTCTCGACCCACATCTTCCCGATCGTCCACCACCAGATCCCGCGCACGAAAAGCGCAGCGGGGATGAGGTCGATGTTTGCGGCGGCGCCCAGACCAAGCGTGACGACGCTTGCACCCGCGATCGTTGCGAGCACCGCGCCCGAGCGTCGCAGCGGCTCATGGCGAACATGGAGCGACGCGATGACCGGAAGGAGGAGCCCATAGCCGACCGCGCCGAGCGCGAAGTACCACGATGGATAGAACCCCGGTGCGAATAGAGGTGCGACGAAGTGGCAGACGCCGGCGACCGCCGCCCACGCCGCCGCTTTGCGGAGCGCGATCCGCTCGTAGGCGTCCACTACGACTGCATGAACGACGAGGGGTCATGAGCCCAGCTGTAGAGGACATCGGCGTCGATTCTCAGGAACGCGCCGTTCCGTGCGTGATGCAAGTCGCGCCACCACGTCGCGCGGACGATCTCTGCGAGCGCCGGGTAGTCCGCGCTCTCGCGGTGAATGAGCGCGCCCTTTCCGTGAATGATGATTGCCACGAGGTCGTCAACCCAGTGGGTCAGGCTGACTGCCGGATTTCGGACGATGTGGGCTACATGCCCTGAGTCGCCGGCGGTGGGAACGTAAAGATGCGCTTGCTCGAGTAGGACACCGACGGGGGCGACCCGGGGTTCACCATTCGCTGTCACAGTCGCGAGCGCGAAGGCCTTGCCACCTCCCCAGTACCGGACGAGCTTTTCCGCGGTCACCGCGTGCTCGGGGACCTGGAACGTGCGACGTAAGTGGGGACCACCTTTCGTCGCGCTCCGATCCAGCAACGATTGAAGCCGGGCCACGTCCGCCGCGGACTCATTCATGAGGCCGCTCCCGCGTTTTGATCAGGACTTGCGCTTCCCCTGGTCGTCGTACTCGTAGAAGCCCTTGCCGGTCTTCGTTCCGAGCTGGCCTGCGAGGAACATCCGCCGCAGCAATGGCGGCGGCGCCATGTACGCCTCCTTGAACTCGTCGAAGAAGACGCCCGCGACGTGGTAGTTGATGTCCACGCCGGTGTAGTCGATGAGCTCGAAGGGTCCCATCGGGTAACCGAGACCGAGCTTCACCGCGTTGTCGATGTCCTCCTTGGTCGCGACGCCGAGCTCGAGCATGCGGATGGCGCCGAGAAGGTAGGGAACCATCAGCCGGTTCACGATGAAGCCGGTCGTGTCCTTGCAGACCACGCCGGTCTTTCCGATCTTCCCGACGAAATCCCTGAGCGTGGCGACGGTCTCCTCGCTGGTCGTGATCGCTTTCACGATCTCGACCAGCTTCATGATCACCGGGGGATTGAAGAAGTGCAGACCGGCGAATCGATCGGGCCGGCGCGTCGCCGCGGCCATCTCGACGATCGTGAGGCTCGAGGTGTTCGAGCAGAAGATCGTCGCGGGCGGACAGACCGTGTCGAGCTCGGCGAAGAGCTTCTTCTTCGGGCCGATCTCCTCGACTATCGCCTCGATCACCAGATCGCGGTCCTTGAAGTCGGCGAGCGACGTCGTGCCCCGGAGGCGGCCGCGTGCCGCTTTGGCGTCCTCTTCGGTCGTGCGTCCGCTCTTTATCAGCCGAGCGAGCGAACCGTCGACCCGCTGGAAACCCTTATCCAGGAGCGATTGATCGACCTCGCGCACGACCGTGTCGAGTCCCGCCTGCGCGCAGATCTGCGCGATGCCCGAACCCATTTGCCCGAACCCGACCACGCCGATCCGCTGAATAGCCATCTCGCTTGCGACCTCCTGTGAGAGCGCGGTCAGCATATGACGGCCAAGCGGCCTAACATTTCGTCGTGGCTCCCCTCCCGTCAGCAGGCCGTGCCGTGCTGCGCGGTCCGGGCGAAACCGATATCGCGCTCACGGTGAACGGAGCGTCGGTGACGGTCCGGGCGGCGCCGCGGAGGACGCTTCTCGACACGCTGCGCGAGACCCTCGCGCTCACCGGAACGAAGAAGGTCTGTGACGAGGGAACGTGTGGCGCCTGCACCATCCTCGTGGACGGCCGACCCGTCTACTCGTGCATGACGCTCGCCGTCGCGTGCGAGGGGAAGGCTGTGGAGACCATCGAAGGGATCTCGAAGGATGGCGAGCTGCACCCGGTGCAGCGCGCCTTCATCGACGCGGATGCCTTCCAGTGCGGCTTTTGCACGCCGGGCCAGATCATGTCGATCGTCGCTCTTCTCCGGGAGAACGCTGCGCCGACCGAGGATGACGTGCGCCGCGCGGTCGCTGGGAACCTCTGCCGCTGCGGTGCGTACCCGAATATCGTCAAGGCCGGCGTGAGCGCCGGGAAGCGCAAATCTTGATGCCACGCGTCGTCAAGAGCCGCGAGGAGTTCGAGGGAGAGATCTTCGAGTCGCTCGTCCTCGTCGAGGGGAAGGATCTTCCTCTTCCGAGCGGCGTCGATTTCACCGAGATCGGGCGATCGCGCCGACGGGTGGACGGCTTGCAGCGTGTGACGGGCCGGGCGCGGTATACGCAGGACGTGTACTTGCCCGGCATGCTCTACGCGCGTGTGCTGCGGAGCCCGTATCCGCGCGCGCGCGTGCGCCGGATAGACACGAAGAAGGCTGAGAAGCTGCCGGGCGTACGAGCCGTCCTTCACCGCTTCAACGCGCCGAAGGCGGCGTTCCGCGGCGAGGAAACGATCTTCCGTGAAGAGGTCCGTTTCGTCGGCGACGAGGTCGCCGCCGTAGCCGCGGACGACGAGCAGACGGCGGTCGAGGCGCTCCGCCTCATCGAGGTCGACTACGAGCTCTTGCCGCACGTGGTCGATCTCCAGGAAGCCATCGGCGACATGGCGCCTCGCCTCGACACGGACGGGAACGTCGCCGAGGCCGCCACGCACAAGCGGGGCGACGCCAAGCGCGCCCTCAAAGAGGCTGAGTTCGTCGTCGACGCGACATACCGCACATCGACGCAGGTGCACAACTCGCTCGAGACCCACGGCGCCGTCGCCGCGTGGGACGGCGATCAGCTCACGGTCTACGAGTCGACCCAGCATACGTTCGGCGTGCGCCAGGGCCTCCGGACCGCGCTCAAGCTTCCGTACTCCAAGATCCGCGTGCTCTGCGATTACATGGGCGGCGGCTTCGGTTCAAAGGGCGGGGCGGGGAAGTACTCGATCATCGCTTCGCTCTTCTCGATGCAGCTGGTACGGCCAGTCCGCTGCGTCCTCACGCGCGAAGAGGAGAACATCGCCGCCGGAAACCGCTCCGCGACCTTGCAGCAGTTCCGGATCGGCGGCAAGGCCGGCCGAATCACGGCGATCGAGCACACCTCGTGGGCCAACGTGGGCCAGGGTCGGTGGGTCGCCAATCCCACCGGTCCGACGAACGTACGTTCGCCCTCGAGTCGGCGGTGGACGAGCTCGCCGAGAAGATGGGGGTCGACCCGTTGACCCTTCGGCGCAAACACGCCGGCTCGCCGAAGGACCCGATGAGTGGGAAGAAATATTCGGACAAGCATCTCCTCGAGTGCTATCGCATCGGCGCCGCGGAGATCGGATGGCAGCGCCGCCGCTCCGGCGGGATCCGCGGTTCCGCCCCGCATCGACGCCGAGGGATCGGAATGGCCACGCAGATCTGGGGAGGAGGCGGCGGGCCACCCGCGTACGCGACGGTCCATGTGAATCCGGACGGAACCGTCGTTTTGACCGCCGGAACGCAGGACATCGGGACCGGAACGCGGACCGTCATCGCCCAGGTCTGCGCGGATGAGCTCGGCGTCGATCTTGACGCGATACAGGTCCGTATCGGCGACACCGATCATCCGTACGGTCCGATCTCGGCGGGGTCCGTCACCACCGCGTCGATGGGACCGGCTGTTCGCATCGCGGCCCGCGACGCTAAAGAGCAGCTGCTCGGCGCCGCGGCCGGAGTGCTGGAAACGCCGAAGGCCGAGCTGCGCTTGGAGGGTGGAGTGATCGTGAGCAAGGGAGCGCGAACGCCGCTGGGCGAGATCCTGAGCAAGGTGGAGAACAACACGGTCATCGGAAAGGGCGCCCGCCACCCGAACGACCCTGAGCTCTCTCAGCGGACATTCGGCGCTCATTTCGCGGAGGTCGAGGTCGACGTGCGTACCGGTGAGATCACCGTCGAGCACATCGTCGCCGTGCACGACATCGGACGTGTCGTGAATCCGACGACGGCGCGCTCGCAAGTCGAGGGCGGCGTCCTGCAGGCGCTCGGCTTTGCGCTCTCCGAGGAGCGCTTCGTCGACCGCGCGACGGGACGCGTGATGAACGCGAACCTCGAGAACTACAAAGTGCCCACGGTGAAGGACGTTCCCGCGAAGATCACGGTCAAATTCGTGGACCGCCCGGATCGCAGGGCGAACAACCTCGGCATCAAGGGACTCGGCGAGCCGCCGATCATCCCGACCGCGGCGGCGATCGCGAACGCGGTCGCGAACGCCACGGGAGCGCGCGTGCGGCACGCGCCTCTCACACGAGCGCGCGTGCTCGAGGCGCTCGCCATCGCCGAGGCACGGAGTTGAACGCGTTCTCGTACGCGCGCCCGCGCGCGCTCGCCGAAGCCCTCCGGATGTTGCGCAACGGCGCGATTGCGCTCGCCGGAGGCACGGACCTCGTCGGCCTCATGAAGGACGGTCTCGCCCGTCCGGCCTCGCTCGTCGACCTCACCGGTATCGAGGGCCTGCGGGGTTGGTCTCACGGGAAAGGTCGGGGTCTCCGCATCGGCGCGCTCACCCCGCTCGTCGAGCTCGAGACGAGCGATGCACTCGCGAAGACCATGCCGATCCTGCGCGAGTCGCTGCGGGACGCGGCGACGGTGCAGCTGCGCACGATGGGCACCGTCGGCGGGAACCTGCTGCAGCGGAATCGGTGCTGGTATTTCCGCGACGAGGGCACGGTCTGCTGGCTCAAGGGCGGCAGCCGCTGCTTCGCCATCGACGGTGAGAATCGCTACCACGCGATCATCGGTGCACAGGAGTGCGTGATCGTGTCGCCGTCCGATCTCGTGCCCGCGCTCCTCGCCTACGACGCGGAGATCGCGCTCACCAGCTCGCGCGGCACGCGGCAGATGAAGCTCGCCGATCTCTTCGTCGCGCCTCACGGACGAGAGCGGCGGGAGCACGCGCTCCGCCCGGGCGAGCTCATCACCGAAGTGCGCGTGCCTGAAGCCGCGCTCGCGCGACGCGGCACCTATCTGAAGGCGATGGATCGCAAGGCCTGGAGCTTCGCGCTCGTCTCCGTCGCGGCGGCGGCGAAGATCGAGCGCGGTGTGGCGCGTGACGTCCGCCTGATCATGGGTGGAGTGGCCCCAGTTCCCTGGCGCGTGAGCGCAGCCGAAAAGGCCCTCGAGGGAACGACTCTCGACGACGCCGCCTGCGCCGACGCGGCCGATCGTGTGCTCGCTGGCGCGACGCCGCTTCGCGACAACGGCTACAAGGTCACCCTCGCGCGCGAGCTGGTGCGACGGGCGCTACGCTCGCTCGTGGCGTGAACGCGGCCGTCGCCGAGCGCGGCCTTGTCGAGGCGATCGAATCGTCTCTCTTTCTCTATCCGGCGGTCCACGGTCTCGTGCAGGACCTCGGTATTCCGGGCCTCCGGGGTCGCATCACCAAGGTCTCGCATCCTCTCGCGAACCTCTGCGGCGACGCGCGCTTCTCCGAGCGCGAGAGCGAGGCGATGATCGAGAAGGTCCGGCAGCGTTACGGGGATCTGGCTTTCGGCTGGGTCACCGGGCCCTCGACGCGGCCGGCCGATCTGCCGCGGCGCATCGAGGATTCCGGGCTCACGCACGCCGACAGCCTCTCGGGGATGACGCTGACCGACCTCGGCACACCCATAGCGACGAATCCGGCCGTTCGCGTCGAGGAAACCTCGATGAAGGACGCTCTCGCGGAGACCGAGATGATGGCTCGCGCGTACGGGCTGCCGATCGAGGTGATGCGCGCCTTCAACGAGATCCTGGCTGCCGCCGCGGAGCGGATCAAATCGCGCGGCTATTTCGGTTATGTCGGCGGCGACGTGAGGCCGGTGGCGTGGAGCTTTCTCGCGTACCTGCCTGATTCACCGACGGTGCTTCTCGGCGGGGCGGCGACGCTCGAGGAGTACCGCGGCCACGGCCTCTACACCGCGCTCGTAGCGCGAAGGCTCGCCGATGCGCGGGCGGACGGGCGGACGGCGGCGATCATCCAAGCGGACCGTCGCACCTCGGCGCCCATCTGCGGGAAGCTCGGCTTCCGTGAGATCTGCGGGTTGGAGATCTTCGCCTCGGCCCACGAGTAGTGGAGCGGGCGGTTCTGGCCGCAGCGATCGATCGGAGCGCCGCACTCGCGATGCGGCTGCACATGATCGGTGACCCTCGCACCGAACGTCGGCACGGCCTGGCGGTGGCGCGACGCGCCGGTCTCGTCTGTCTTTCATCGACCACGATGCCCGACGACCTCTTCACGCGCGCTCTCGGCTACGGCACGTTCGCGCCCGCGACACAGCGGCAGATCGACGCGGCCCTCCGCCATTACACCGCGCTCCGACTACCGACGCGTTTCGAATTGGTGCACGGTGCGGTCGGGCGCGCGGAGGTCCGACGGCTCGAGCGCAGCGGCTTTCGCGAAGAGAAAGGGGCCCGCCAGGTCCACGTCCTCGAGCTCGCCCGCGCGCCCCGACCCGGCGAGACTGGCGAGCTGCGGCTCGAGCGCGTGAAGCGGGCCGAGGCGGTGCGCTATGCCAAGCTCGCGTCGCGCGGTTTCGGATCCAAGGGTCCGATCGGGCTGCTGTTTGAGCGCGGGTGGATCCGGCAGCTTCGCTCGGGCCGCCACGCCACGGCGTTCATCGGTTATGCCGGTCGTGTCCAGGCCGCGACCGGCGTGCTCGTGATGGACGGATGGGCGGCGGGTCTCTATTCGGGCAGCGTGCTGCCGCGCTTCCGCGGCCGTGGCTTCCAGAACGCGATGATCCGCGCCCGAGTCCGCTACGGCTACGCCCGGGGGTTCAGACTCTTCTACGCGATGAGCGAGCCGGAGCACGCATCGGCGCGGAACGTGCGCGATGAAGGATTCGAGACCCGGTTCGAGGTCCGTCACTACGTTCGCGAGCCCGATTGATGCCCGCAGTTCATATGAGCACGTCGCTCCGCGTCTTCTGGCGTGTTCACCGGACGTTCATGCGCCTCACCGGCGGGCGCTTCGGCAAGGTCGGCCCGATGGACGCGCTACTCCTTACGACCAAAGGCCGCAAGACCGGCGAGCGGCGGGACGTCGCGCTCAATTACATCCGTGACGGTGACTCTCATGTCGTGGTTGCCTCGTACGCCGGCGAGGATCGCGATCCCGCCTGGTGGCGAAATCTGCGAGCGAATCCAGAAGCCGAGATACGCGTCGGCGGCAGACGAGTTCGGGTCCGTGCTCGCGAGGCCCAGGGATCGGAACGCGAGCGGCTCTGGGCGCGGTTGGTCGAGAATGACCCGGCGTACGCCGAATACCAGCAACGCACGACACGGCGCCTTCCCGTCGTGGTACTCGAACCGGTGGCTTAGATCGGCGCGAGCGACCGCTGGAACCGCGCGAGGTCGTAATCATCGGCGGCGACTTCGCGATCGAAGTCATCCGCGAACGGCGACCCGTCGATGAGCGGCGCGAAGTGCGCGGCGATCAAGGGCGGCAGCTCCGATGTGTCGCGAAAGTTCGTGGGGATATCCGCGAAATACTCAACGACGTTCGCATGGTCGCCCTGGCGTAGGAACGAGGCCGTGAGCCAGCCGCGGTACCGCGGATAGTTCTTGACCACGGCACTGCTGTCGGCGACGACTTTGCGCAGCCGTGCGAAGCCGCGGTCCTCCTCGGCGCGATACCGCGGGTGGTTCCAGCAGACGAAGTGGAACAGCTCGTGGCATGCGGAGAGCCGCACCTGGCGCAGGCCCTCGTACGTCTCAACGCCGGCCGCAAGCCAGATCTCGTTTCGATCCGGCCAGTACCCGCCCCCGCCGCGAGCGTCGTACCGAAAGAAAGGACAGCGCGCGCCAAGCCCGCGCACCTCGGAGGGGAAGCCCTCGAGCGCGCGATCGATGAGGAGCGGTCCGGGCGTGACGTAGAGATAGGTCTCGGTGCGCCAGAGCTGCTCGCGGAGTCGTGCGAGCTCCAGCGGTCGAAGAGTGCGTTCTGCGAACGCGAGCACGACATGTCCCATGGCATTGGGGACTGCGGCGCGCTTCAGCTCGCGGTGCGGCGCGGCCATCGCGCCGAGTATCAG
>VBEU01000035.1 GCA_005883775.1 Chloroflexota bacterium
TGTCAGCTCGGCCTCAAGGACACATATGGCATCACCTTCAAAGACTTCAAGCCGCTGGACACAGGTGGCCCTCTCACGATCGCGGCGCTCGATGGCAAGCAGATCGACGTCGGGCTGCTCTTTACGAGCGATCCGAGCATCGTGGCCAAGAGCTTCGTGCTCCTCGATGACGACAAGCACCTGCAGCTTGCCGACAACATCGCCCCGGTCGTGCGGAACGCCTTGTTGAGCAAAGACGACGGCACGCTCGCGCGGCTGCTCGACTCGATCAGCGCGAAGCTGACCCAGGCGGAGCTGAACGACATGAACAAGCAGGTCGCCGTCGACAAGGCCGACAGCAAGGTGGTCGCGGCCGCGTGGCTGAAAAAGCAGCAACTGATCAAGTAGCGCCCGGCTGGACACCCCTCGGCGGCGCGCTCCGTTCTGGAGCCGCCGCCGCGTTTTGGGGTGCCGGAGGCGAAATTGAGGTCTTCGCGATCCAAAACGACGGCCAACCTGCCGCCAGCGCACGAGATGCAGATCGCATCGATGTGTTCGCGATAGATCTGGCATGAGCGAACGTTTCGACTTCGTGATCATCGGCGCGGGAGCATCGGGCGAAGCCGCGGCGAGCTACGCGCGCGCTCGCGGCGCGACGGTCGCGCTTGTCGAGCGAGATCTCTTCGGGGGCACGTGCGCGTTCTGGGGCTGCATGCCGTCGAAGACGCTGCTGCACGCGGCTGCGATCCGCGCCTGCGGTGGCGACTATTCGTGGGGGAAAGCGTCCGCGCGCCGCGACTACATGATCGTCCGCGAGGGCCGCGACTACCCCGATGACTCAGGACACATCAAGGGCTACAAGGCCGCAGGTACTGTTCCGGTGCGCGGTTCGGCGAAGATCGGCGCACCCGGCAAGGTGGTCGTGCGGACCGATGACGGCGCGCGCGAGCTCGAGGCGCGCGACATCATCATCGCGGTCGGCTCGATCGGGAAAGTCCCGAAGCTCGAGGGTCTCGCCGAGGCGGGCTTCTGGACGAACAAAGAAGGTACGAGCCTCCGCGACCTGCCCAAGAGCATCGCGATCCTCGGTGCCGGACCGTCGGGAACCGAGCTCGCGCAGGTCTACGCGCGCTTCGGCGTGCGCACGACCTTGGTCAGCCCTCGGCAGGTCAACCCGAGCGACCATCCGCGCAGCTCCGCGCTGCTCGCGAAGGCGCTCCGCGCGTCGGGCGTCGACGTCCGCGAGAACGCGCGGGCGCAACGCATACGGCCGCGCGCGGGAAAGGGCGGTGAGCACGTTGTCGAGCTCGCGGACGGATCGACGGTCGAGGCCGCGGTCATCGAGCTCAACGTTGGCCGCACCGCAGCGCCTGCCCTCTCCAGTCTCGGCCTCGACGCCGCGGGCATTTCCTACGACGGCGGGGACTACCTGAAGGTCGACGACACCCTTCGAGCCGCCGATCACGTCTACGCGATCGGAGACTGCGTCGGTCACGAGCTGTCGACCCATCTCGGCCACTACGAGGGCGAGACCGCGGTGAAGATCGCGCTCGGCGACAGCATCCGCGCGGACTTCAGCGCGACGCCGCGCGCCGTGTACACCGATCCCGAGACCGCCGCGGTCGGTCTCCTTCTGGACCAGGCGAAGGAGCGCGGCATCGACGCGTATGAGGAGACCGCGGACCTTGCGACGAGCGCCAAAGGCTACGTGAGCGAGTCGGAGGGCCACGTCTCGGTCGTCATCGATCGCAAGAACAAGGTCGTCGTCGGCGCGTTCATCGGCGGGCCCGCGGCATCGGAGGCGATCCACGAAGCGGTGCTCGCGGTGAAGCTCCGCACTCCGATCGCCGTGCTTGCCGACACGATCCATGCCTTCCCGACCGTCTCGCGCGTCATGGGCGGCATTTTCGCGAAGGCCGATCTCGCGCTTCGATGAACGCGGAGGACTACGTCACGCTTCTCGACTGGCGCCGGCGGATGGCCGATCTGTACTCGGACGTCCGCGAAAGGCTCCCCTTCGACGCGCCGGCCGCGCACGCCCGATGGCGGAACGGCCGCGACGAGCTCTTCAAGGCGCATCCGCAGTCGCCGCTGCTCCAATCGGACCGCGCGGACTTTCGCGGCCTGCCGTATTACGGGTACGACCCGCGTTTCGCCAAGCGCGCGAGAATCCGGCCACTTCCCGAGGAGCGCTACGACGTGGGTACGAGCACCGGGGGCGTGATCCCATTCGTGCGGTTCGGCGCGGTCGATCTCGACGTCGGTTCGCTCGAGGTCTTCTGGCTCGACGCCTATAGCGGCGGTGTGTTCCTCCCGTTCCGCGACGCGACGGCCGGTACGACGACCTATGGCGGCGGACGTTATCTCCTCGACACGGCGAAGAGCGCGGACCTCGGCGCGAGCGGCGAAGAGCTCGTGCTCGACTTCAATTTCTCGTATCACCCCTCCTGCCGCTACGACCCGAAGTGGGTTTGTCCCCTCGCGCCGCTCGGGAATAGGCTGCAAGTCGCCATCGAGGCGGGGGAGCGGATGTGAACAGTCGCGCGCGCTGGACGCTTATCGCGGCGGTACTCGGATCGTCGATCGTATTCGTCGACTCGTCCGTCGTGACCGTCGCGCTGCCGCGCATTGGCCGCGAGCTTCCGACGACGATCTTCGGCGTCCTCGAGGGCCAGCTGTATGTCTACACCGGGTACCTTCTGACGCTCTCAGCTCTGCTCATCCTCGCGGGTGCGCTATCCGACTTCTATGGGCGCCGCCGCGTCTTTCTCATCGGGCTCATCGGATTCGGACTAACGAGTGTGCTGTGCGGTCTCGCGCCGAACATGGAATTCCTCGTCGCCTCGCGCGTCCTCCAGGGCGCGGCCGGCGCGATCCTGGTGCCGGGATCGCTTGCGCTGCTGACGGCGAACTTCAGCGGCGAAGCCCAGGGCCGCGCGTACGGGGTGTGGGCGGCCGCGACGGCGGCGACGACGATCCTCGGACCGTTCATCGGAGGCATCCTCGTCGACACGATCTCGTGGCGCGTCGCGTTCCTCATCAATGTGCCGCTCGTCGTGGTCGCGGTCTGGGCGACCATCAGTCATGTTCCCGAGAGCCGCAACGAAAGCGCCACCGGCCGCTTCGACTGGCTCGGCGCCGCGGTGGTGGCGGTCGCGGTCGGCGGTCTCAGCTTCGGCGCGACCTACGGTCAGCAGCGTGAGTGGCGCGATCCGCTCGCGTTCGTGGCGCTCGCCGCCGGCGTCGCGGCGACGATCGCGTTCCCCTTTCTCATGGCGCGAAACCGTGACCCGCTCGTTCCGCTCGAGCTTTTTCGCTCCCGGAACTTCACGGTCACGAATATCTCGACCCTTGTGATCTACGGGGCGCTCTACGTGACCTTCTATTACCTCGCTCTATTTCTCCAGGGCGTGCTCGGCTACTCAGCGTCGGCCGCGGGTCTCGCCGGGATTCCCGGCGGGCTCCTTCTCGTCATCCTGTCTACGCGCTTCGGCGCCCTCTCGGCGCGCTACGGTCCGAAGATCTTCATGACCGTCGGCCCCGCGCTGATGGCGATCGGTGTCCTGTGGTTCGCGCGCGTCCCCGCCACGAGTCCGGCCTGGGTCTTCGTTCCCGGCGATCCGTCGAGCTGGGTGCCGCCGGGCCAGTACTTCGTCGACTTTCTGCCTGGGCAGATCATCTTCGGGTTCGGGCTCGCGATGATGGTCGCGCCGCTCACGACCGCGCTCATGACGAGCGTGCCGGTACGAAACTCGGGCGTGGCGTCGGCCATCAACAACGCCATCTCGCGTGTCGGTCCGCAGCTCGCCGGCGCGGTGATCTTCGTCGCGATCACCGCGAGCTTCTATGCGGGGATGTCCGTCCGGCTTCCGGGTACGGATACGTCCGACCCCGCGTTCCGCCATAACTATTCGCCGATGAACGTCCCGCGCAGCTCGGACCAGGCCGCCCAGGCCGCGCGCGATCAATCGACCGACGCGTTCCACCTCGCGATGTTCGTGGGCGCGGGACTGCTTGCCGCCGGTGCTCTCGTCAACGCGGTCGGAATCTCGAACCATGTCGCGCTTGAAGCGGCCAAGCGCGAGCCTGCTCCGGCGGGTTAAGTCTTAGCTCGCCCGTATGAGGTAAGCGCCCGCGCCTCAGACGCGAGGTAGGGCTTGAGGCGTCAATGTGTAGCTGTGATCGGTGTGCGCCTTTCCTTTGCTGCGCTGCTGCTCGCGCTCATCGCGATCGGCTGCGAGCCGTCGGCCTCGAGCCCGACGTCTACCGTTGCTACGCCGCCAGCTGCGTCGCCCTCTCGCACCGCTTCGCCGTCCGCGCCCACGCGAATCCAAGAGTCGGAGAGTCCGATCCCCGATGTCGCCGGCGCCTTCGTGCTCTTTCAGCTACCGACTGAGACAGGGCTCAGGGCCGTCTCTTTCGGTGGCGATGTGAACGGCCTTCTTCCCACTTCTATCACGCAGCTCTCCGGCTATGCGGGTTGGCAGCAGTCGCCATATGGGATTCCCTACATCCTCGGCTCGACCGTCTATGACCGCGCGGGTAGGTCGCTCGGCGCGCTGCCGTGGACCATTCGGCAAACGGTGACCTGGTCCGCTGATGGCCGGTTGCTCTGCGCCGCTGTTCCTGAGCGAGCGACGACCGGCGCACAGATGCGTCTCGAGACCGCCCGGCCGGGTGAACCGGCGAAGCTGATCGCGAGCGGTTTCATGGTCTACAGCGACAACGCGACCTATCCGGTGCTGGCGTGCGACGCGAGCACCGATCGCGCGATCGTCGCGTCGTTCGGCCAGGGCGTTGCGCCCTCGCGACTGACGGTATTCCGACTCTCGACCGGTGCGATCATCCGCTCCGTCGACTATGCGGGCATGATGGGCTGGGTCGCCGCGAGCGCCGATGGGACGATGCTCGTCGAGACGCTTCCCTTTGACACCGCATCCCAGCGTTGGTCAGCGACGATCCGGTCCGCGGACGACGGTACGACGATGGGTCGGGTCGACGGTTTTGTTGCACACGGATTCTCGGGAGACAACAGCCTTCTCGTCGGTGCGAGCGAAAGTATCGCGGCGGTCGTCGACTGGAAGACCGGACGCGCAGTCTGGAGCACGAGCGGTACGTACGGCGGCTTCCTCGCGGAACCCGCGGGCCGCCGGCTTGCTGTCGGCATCGGCTTCGTCGGGGGATCGGACCAGCGCGATGTGTATCTCGTGAGCGCTGACGGCTCCGCCGCCCTTCTTCCGGCGCATGTGCGCGTCGCTCTCCGCTACTAGCCGAACACTCGGAGTCCTCTGCGGCTTGACTTCATTGGTAAGTGCAGACTAACGTAAGGTCCATCGCGCAAGAGCGCAAGGGAGGCCTATATGGGCGATCAGGTGACCAATTTCGAGATCAATAGCGCGGACCCGCCGAAGGCGCGGCGTTTCTACACCTCGGTGTTCGGATGGAAGATGAACGAGGTCCCGCAGACGGGCTACACGTTCGTCGACACCGACGCCGGCGGCAAGGGTATCGGCGGCGGGATCGGTCCGCTCCGCGGGCCCAAGGCATTCGTCACGTTCTACGTCGTGGTGCGCGATCTGAACGCGACCCTGAAGAAAGCGACCGACGGCGGCGGGAAGGTCGTGTTCCCCGCGACGAAGGTCGGACCGACGACGACGATCGCGCTCTTCAGCGACCTCGATGGAAACGTGATCGGCCTCACCGACGGCAAATAGCGTCGGCTAGACCAGCAGTCCCTCGAGCGCGGCGACGACCGCCTTCTCGTGATCGCGCGTACGGAAGTCGTGAAGCGGGTGCGGCGGCAGGGCGTGCTCGGCGCTGACGCCGCCGCGGCGCGTGTAGAGGACCGGGTAGATATCGCCCGTCGGATTCTCCTCGAGCGTCGCCGCGACGCCGTCCGCCGGACCCGAGTCGAGGAAGCTCTGCAGCGGGAGGATCCCGTCGTCGACGATGCCACGCTTAGGGTCTTGGACGAGGACGCGCGCGAGATACGACTTCTGGTGCCATAGCTCGGGCGCATTCGTGACCTCGTGCAATAGATAGGACACGACCTCGGCGCGAGTGACGACCGGGCGCTCGGGATCGATGCCGAAATGCTTCTTAGCGACTTGGCGGGCGAGGATGCGTCCGTTGTAGCGGTGGCCGTTGACGCCGCCGGAGTTGCTCGGCAAGCCGTGCTTGCGCAGGCCGGGCGATGCCTGGTGGATCGTCCCGCCGAAGTACACGCCTGGGACCGACGCGCTCTCCCAGAACGGCGTCTGCGCGGGGAGCTTGTTGCGGCCGACCGTCGCGACGCCGAGCTTGCCGAGATCCTGGATTGGGCTCGTGAACCCGGTCGCCGCGATGACATCGTCGACCTCGAAGACGA
>VBEU01000036.1 GCA_005883775.1 Chloroflexota bacterium
ACTCGCTCGCGCTCGTGAAGATCGTGGTCACGCGGCCGATCGCGGACGAGGCGCTCGCGATCCTGCGCCCCAAGGGTGACGTTACCGTGGGCCCGGACGAACCCCCCATCCCGACGGCCGCTGAGGTCGCGCGGATGATCGCCGACGCCGAGGTCGTGTACACACTTCCGGCGAATCCGGTCAACGGCGACGCCATTCGGGGCGCGAAGAAGCTGCGCATGATCGCCACGATGGGCACGGGGTACGACAACATCGACGTGGCCGCCGCCAAGGAGCGTGGCATACCGGTGACGTTCGCTCCGGGGATACTCGACGAGACCACCGCGGACGGCGCGTTCGCTCTGCTCCTAGCCACCGCACGCCGGCTCGGCGAGGCAGAGCGTTTTCTCCGTGCCGGCAAGTACCGCGGCTGGACGCCCTTCATGTTCACGGGGCAGGATGTCCACGGCGCGACGCTTGGCATCGTCGGCATGGGCCGGATCGGGCTCGCGGTGGCGCGACGCGCCCACGGCTTCGCGATGCGCATCCTCTATCAGGACGCGCGCCGTAATCCTGGCGCGGAGCAGGAGCTCGGGGCCGAGTATGTCGAGCGCCTTGACGACCTTCTCGCGCGCAGCGACTTCGTATCTCTGCACGTGCCGCTCCTTGCCGAGACGCGTCACCTGATGGACGCGGACCGCCTCCGCAAGATGAAGCGCACTGCGATCCTCATAAACACCTCGCGCGGCCCGGTCGTCGACGAGAAGGCGCTCGCGCAGGCGCTGAAGGAGGGCGTCATCGCCGGTGCCGGCCTGGATGTCTACGAGCGCGAACCGGCAGTCGAGCCGGCCTTGCTCGAGCTCGAAAATGCCGTGCTCCTTCCGCATATCGCTTCCGCCTCGGAGCGCACCCGGACGCGAATGGCCGTCCGGGCCGCGGAGAACATTCGAGCGTTCATCGACGGAAAACCGTTGCTCGACCCGGTGCCGTGATGACGGCTGCGACGAGCGTCCCGCCACAGGAGCGAGTCAACGTTTCGAGCGAAGGGGAAACGATCCAAGGGGATCTGTATGGGCGGCTCCCGGCAGCCCGCGTCGCGATCCTCGTACACGGACAGAACTGGGACGCCTCGGGCTGGCGGGAGGTCGCGCCACTCTTCGTCGCGCGCGGCGTGCCGGCGCTCGCCATCAACCTGCGCGGCTATGCGGCGTCGACCGGCAAGACCAATCGGTACCGCCCCGACAAGCCCTGGACGCCGGTCGCCGATCTTCGCGCCGCCAAATCCGTCTTGCGCGATCGTGGCGTCAAAGAAGTCGCGCTCGTCGGCTCGTCGATGGGCGGGAGTGCGGTGCTCGCGTCGAGCTTCGAAGGCGATGTCGAGTGCGTCGTTGCGATCTCGGCGCCGGTCGCGGCCATCCCGGACGAGCTATCGAAGAAGATCACCGGCCGCAAGCTCTTTGTGTGCGCCGATCGCGACTCGCTCCGGGCCACGCCGAACGTCCTGGGGTGCTTTACCGCTGCAAGCGCCCCGAAGAAGCTCGTCCTCTTCGGCGGACGCGAACACTCGCGCGCGATGTTCAGCGCCGCCTACGGTGATGAGGCGCTCGGTGAGATCGTGGAGTTCGTATGCCGGCGCGGGTAAATCCGGACGTCCCCGGCGAGCCGCGTCTTCTCCGCAAGGTGGGCAAACGGATCCGCGCGCTTCGCGAGGGCAAGGGGCTGACGATGGCCGAGCTCGGGGCGAGCCCAAAGGGCATCGTTTATTTCCAGCGCCAGTACGTCTGGAAGATGGAGACCGGCCGTGTCGCGCCATCCCTCTCGGCTCTCGCCCACTTCGCCAAGCGCTTGGACGTTCCGTTGGCCGAGCTCCTGCGTGGGATATAGCGCTTGCTTCCGAGCTTGTCGCTGGCGCGTTGTTCAATCTGGTGACACCATAATTTCTTCATGCAGGGGCGGCTGAACCGGCGGGTCCTGGTCATCGAAGACGACAACGACATCCGCAGGTTGATTACTGAGTCTTTACGTAGCGCGGGTCTTGACGTCGTCGCGGCCGTCGACGCCAGTCAGGCTCTGCGAACGGCGCTCGCGCGCAAACCCGCCGCGGTCGTTCTCGACATCGGGTTACCGGACTACGACGGCACCCAGTTCGTGGCGCGTTGGCGCGAGCGGCGACCCGACGCCGGCGACGTGCCGATCGTGATCGTGAGCGGCCGAGCTGACCGCAGGGAGATCGCGAGCCTTCTCGGCGCCGCTTACGTATGCGGCAAGCCGTTCATCGTGGACGAGCTCGTTGATCAGGTGGAGCGCGCGGTCCTGCACTAGGCGCGGCGAATTCGCGTGGAGCGCTGTGAGCCGCCCGGGATTCGAACCCGGAACCAAGGGATTAAAAGTCCCCTGCTCTACCGTTGAGCTAGCGGCCCGAGGGGTGCATCAAGTTTAGGCGCGCATACTCCCGCGAATGCCGCTGGTTTTCGCGTGCATCGCGCCTCACGGATCGATCGCCATCCCCGAAGCGAAACCAAAGGACCGACCGTCGCTCGCGAGCGCGACCACCGCCGGGATGCAGGAGCTCGGCCGTCGGTTCGCCGCAGCCCAGCCGGACGTCTCGATCGTGCTGACCCCTCACAACATCCACGTCGAGGGCGCCATGGCGGTGATCGATGCCGCCGCGGTCTCCGGCGACCTCGTCCAGTGGGGAAGCGCGATCTCGCTGCGGATCCCGGTCGACCGCGAGCTCGCCCTCGCCGTTCGCGACGCCATCCGCGAGGACGGCGTCCCGGTCGTGGCGGTGAGCTACGGCGCGAACGACCCGGCGTCCGCGGTCTTTCCGATGGACTGGGCGGTGCTGATCCCGGCCCACTTCATGGGTGGACGGACCGAACCGCAGGTGCCGGTCGCGATCGTGGCGCCGGCCCGCGATCTCAGCGACGAGGTGCACGTTCGAGCGGGCCGGTCGATCGGTCGTGCCGCGGCGGCGTCGCAAAAGCGGGTCGCGCTCATCGCGAGCTGCGATCACGGGCACGGGCACGACGCGAAGGGCCCGTACGGGTTCACGCCGAAGTCGAAAGAATTCGATGAGGCCGTGGTGGCTCTATTCCGCGGTGGGGACGGTCTGCGTTTCTCGGGCCTGGGATCGGCGTTCGCGCGCGAAGCGAAAGCGGATAGCTACTGGCAGATGCTGATGCTCGAGGGCGCGCTCGCGCACGACCGCTGGAAGGGTGAGCTGCTTTCGTACGAGGCCCCGACGTACTTCGGAATGCTTTGCGCGTCCTACGCGCGGTAGGGACCGCCAGGTTCGGTCGCCGCGCTCAGCGCCGCCCGGGCGCGGCCCGCCAGAGGAGAACGCTCACCAGAGCCCCGGCCGCGAGCGCGCCAAGGGCGGCGGCACGGATGACTTCGAGCTGACCCTGAAACGCGAACCACGGCGGGGTCAGGACGATCACGTGAGCTGACCAGTAGGTGACCGCGACCGCGTTCGCGACGATCCACGTGCGTTGCGAGCGAAATCGCAGGTGGGGCGTCAGGACGGCGATGCCGGCGGCTGCCTCGAGAAGATGGCCGATGCCCGAAGCGAATTGTGTTTCGGTCGCATCCGGGATCGTGTCATGAAACCGAACAAGTATCTCGCTCGCGAGCACGAGGCTGCCGACGCCGAAATAGACGAGGAGCATCGCGAGCGGCGGTGCGACGACACGCATGATCGGAGCGCTGCGCGGAACCATCGAGACCGCGACCGCCCCAAGGACCAGTCCCGTTGTCATCACGGTGCTGGAGCTGATGAAGAGGTATGGGTTGCCAAGGACGTACCCGACAAGGCCGGCGAGATCGTTCGCGGTCGGGACGAGCGATGCGTGCACCTACGAATCTCAACGCTCGTGATCGCAGAGAAGGCTCGGCTGCCTGGCCGCTCACGCACGCTCAGGAGCGAACAGATCGGTCTCACTTCGATTCTTGCCGCGGACCACATCGGCGATGAGCTCGCCGGTCGCGGTCGCGAACGCCATGCCATGCCCGGTGAAGCCGGCGTTCACGAACACGCCGCTGTCGAGCCGCCCGACATACGGCAGCGCATCGTGCGAAAACCCCATCGTGCCCGCCCAGCGATGCGTCACCGTCGCTTCGGGGGATCGCTCGCGCAGAAAGCGCTCGAGCCGCTCCTGGATTTTTGGCGTCGTCCGCTCCTCTTCACCAACCTCCTCGTCGGCGGCGGTGTCACGCCACCCGCCGACGAGCAGGCGGCCATCGGCACGCTGCCGCCAGTACCGGTAGCCGCGGTTGGCGTAGGCCGGCCGGTCGAAGACGGCGCGCCCGACGGGCGCGGTCGCGAGCATCTGGCCACGCACCGGGCGGACACGCAGCGGCACGAGGTGCTGCGAGTACGCGTTGACGCAGACGACGATGGCGCCCGCGTGGACGCGAGCGTGGTCGGTGCGGACCTCGCCATTGGTGACAGCCGTCGCCCGCGTTCCGTCGTAGATGCGCGCGCCGGCCGCGACCGCAGCTCCGGCAAGCGCCCGCACGTAGCGCGCCGGATGGAGTTCGCCGTCGTCCTCGTAGATGGCGGCGCGCTCGCCAGGCACGATGCGGACGCGCACCGACTCCGTCCCCAGACGGTCGGCGCTCTCGCGCACCTCGCTCCATTCCTCGTCATCTCCGGCGATCTGCGCCGAACCCTTCCAGGCGAGGTCACACCGGATCGCTTCGCGCGCGACGATCTCGCGGACGAGCTCCTGGTTGTGTCTGGTGAAGCGCCAGATGCGCAGCGCGCGATCTTCGCCATACCGGCGCGTCGCCGCGACGAAATTCTCGGCGACCCCCGCGAGGAGAAACCCGGCGTTTCGCCCGCTCGCCGCTTCGGCGACCGTGCGAGCCTCGAGGACGATCGGCTTCACACCGGCTCGCGCGAGGTGATAGGCGGTCGCGATGCCCGCGATGCCCGCGCCGACGATCGCGACGTCCGCGGAGGTGTCCTGATCGAGCGGCGGATGGTCGTCGGGTGCGACTTCGTCGAGCCAGATGCTCGTCACTTCCGGTACTCTGCCTTAGGCGCGGCGGCGCCGGCCGAAACGCTTGAGTGAGGGTGGGGATGTTCCGTAACCGTTTGCTGGCTCTTGTTGTCCTTGTCTCAATGGTCGTGACGTTGGTGCCGCTCTCGCGATCCGCGGAGGCCCTGTCTACCAGCGTCGTGATCAGCCAGGTGTACGGCGGAGGCGGAAACTCCGGGGCTCAATTCACCAATGACTTCATTGAGCTCTTCAACCGCGGTGGCGCGTCAATCGATCTTTCGGGATGGTCGGTTCAGTACACGAGCGCGACCGGCCCGGGAAACTTCGGTTCGGCCGCGAACCTCATCACCCCGCTAACGGGAACCATCGCGCCGGGCCAGTACGTCCTCATCCAAGAGGCGGCCGGGACCACTCCGGTCGCGGCCCTTCCGGCACCGGATGTCACCGATGCGACGCCCATCAACATGGGTGCCGCCGGAGGCAAGGTCGTGCTGGTGAATACGACGAGCCCGCTGGGCTGCAACGGAGGGTCAACGCCCTGCTCGGCGGCGGGGGTGGCGACGATCGTAGATCTCATCGGTTACGACGGCGCGAATTTCTTCGAAGGCGCGGCGGCTCCAACGCTCTCGAACACGACCGCTGCCTTCCGGAAAAACGCGGGCTGCACCGAGAGCGACAACAACTCAACGGACTTCGAGGCGCTCGCGCCGGCCCCACGCAACACCACGTCGCCGCTCCACTTCTGCACCGGCGACAACGCGCCCGCCGTGACGGCGACCTCTCCGCTCGCCGGCGCGACGGGTGTGGCCTTCAACACCGACATCACGATCACGTTCAGCGAGCCCGTGGACGTTTCGAGCCCCTGGTACACGATCGGCTGCGCGACGAGCGGCTCGCACGCGGCCGCCCAGACCGGTGGACCGACCACGTTCACGCTCGATCCGACGGTGGACTTCGCATTCTCGGAGAGCTGCACGGTGACGGTCCTCGCAGCCCAAGTCACCGACCAGGACACCGTCGACCCGCCGAACAACATGCTCGGGAACTTCGCATTCAGCTTCACAACGGAGGCTCCGCCGCCGCCACCGACATTCATCCACGAGATCCAGGGAGCGGCCCACGTCTCGCCCCTCCTCGGGCAGACGTTCGGGAACGTGCCCGGGATCGTGACCGCGAAACGGACGAACGGGTTCAACCTGCAGGACCCGAGTCCCGATTCCGACCCAGCGACCTCCGAAGGCATCTTCGTCTTCACGGGCAGCGCGCCCGCCTCGATCAGTGTCGGCGATGCCGTTCGGGTGAAAGCGACCGTGAGCGAGTTCCGGCCCGGCGGTGCTTCGGGACTCTCGAACTTATCGACGACGGAGCTGGTGTCTCCGACGGTGACGGTCCTGTCGCACGGCAACCCCCTTCCCGCCGCGACGGTGATCGGTCTGGGCGGACGGATGCCACCGACCTCCGTGATCGAGGACGACGCAAGCGACGGAAATGTCGAGACGAGCGGCGTGTTCGATCCGGCGAGCGACGGCCTCGACTTTTACGAATCGCTCGAGGGCATGCTCGTCCAGATCAACGATCCGGTGATCGTCGGTCCGAGCAACTCGTTCAATGAGATCTCGGTCCTGCCTGACGACGGCTCGTGGGCCGGCCCGCGCACCGCGCACGGCGGGATCCTCTACAGCTACGACGACGGCAATCCTGAGCGGATCATCGTCGACGATGCCATCGTTCCGATGCCGCAAAGGCTCAACGTCGGAGACCATTTCGCCGGCTCGGTCACCGGCGTCGTCGACTACAACTTCGGGCTCTTCATGGTTGAGCTCACGCAGTCGCCGACCGTCGTGTCGGGAGGGCTCGCGAAGGAGATGACCGCGTCACCGACCGTGAACGAGCTCACTGTCGCAACCTTCAACGTCCAGAACCTTGACCCCGGCGACGGTACCGCGAAGTTCACGAAGCTCGCAGCGCTCATCGTCAACAACATGAAGTCGCCCGATCTCGTCGCCGTCGAGGAGGTCCAGGACAACAACGGGCCGACGGATGACGGTACGGTCGATCCATCAAGACGGGGGCGAGCCGGGCGGGAACATCCGGCAGATCTTCCTGTTCCGGACCGACCGCGGTCTCTCCTTCGTGGATCGATCCGGCGGCGACTCCACTACCGTCACGACCGTGACGAGCGCGGGTGGCACCCCGCAGCTTTCGTTCAGCCCAGGTCGGATCGATCCGACCGATAGCGCCTGGAACTCGAGCCGTAAGCCTCTCGCGGGGGAATTCCTCTTTGACGGCCAGCGCCTCTTCGTCATCGCGAATCACTTCAACTCGAAAGGTGGCGACCAGCCGCTGACCGGCCGATTCCAGCCGCCCACGCGATCGTCCGAGGTGCAGCGTCACCAGCAGGCGACCATCGAGGCCGGATTCGTGCAGCAGATCCGCGCCATCGACCCGAACGCGAACGTGGTGGTGCTCGGCGATCTCAATGACTTCGAGTTCTCAGAAACGATTCACATCCTCGAGGCCGGCGGCCTTACCGATTTGTACGACACTCTGCCGCTCGCCGAGCGCTACAGCTACGTCTTTCAGGGAAACTCGCAGACGCTCGACCACATCCTCGTGAGCGGCCCGCTCGCGAACCGGTCGACGCTCGACGTCGTGCACGTCAACGCGGAGTTCTGGGATCAGGCCAGCGACCACGATCCGTCGGTCGCCAGGATCCTGTTGAACGACACGTCCACGCTCTGCGCGCTATCCCGCCGCATGACGGCGAAGGATGGTGTCGGGAGCTCGCTCTGCGCGAAGCTGGAGAACGCCGCTGCCGCGAAAGACCGGGGCGACCTGAAGGCGGCGCAGAACATCGTGAAGGCTTTCGCAAACGAGGTGAACGCGCAACGGGGCAAGGCGATCGCCAGCGAAGACGCGGATCTGCTGATCCTGCTCGCAGGTCGCCTGTAAGAGTGATGACGCGGCGGCGTAAGCCGCCGCATTCATGCTCGCGGTCCCGATGGGGGCGGGGGCGCGAGGTCCGGCGGCGGTGCGAAGGCGAAGCGATAAGAGAGCCCAGCGAGCGCCGCGCCGACGAGCGGACCGACGAAGTAGACGTACCAGTGGTCGTAGAAGCCCGCGGGGACGGCGGTCCCGAACCAGCGCGCCGGGTTCATGGCCGCGCCGGTGATCGGACCGCCCGCCAGGATGTCGGCCGCGACCATTAGACCGATGCCGAAACCGCCGATGCGCGGCGCGAGCGGCGACACCCTGGTCCCGAACACGGCCCAGAGTAGGAAGATCGTGAGTATCCCCTCGACGACGATGCCGGTCAGGTCGGTCACGTTCGCACCGAGTCCGGGCGTTCCGACGTGCGTACGCGAGAGCGCGCTCGGATCGAAGTCGAACGAGTACCGCAGTGCGAATCCCGCGATGAGCGCGCCGACGGCCTGCGCGATCCAGTAGGTCGGCACGCGTATCCACGGATGCTTGCCGGCGACCGCCAGGCCGAACGTGACCGCCGGGTTGAAGTGCCCGCCGGAGAGCCAGCCGAAGGCCGAGACCGCCACCGATAGTGCGAGGCCGTGCGCGAGCGCGATCGCGATGAGGTTGTCGCCGCCTGTCGCGATGATGGCGCCGGCGCCCACGAAGAAGAACATGAACGTGCCCGCGGCCTCGGCGAGGAGCACGCGGACGTGGCCGGTCATGCGGCGGCTATTCTGCACACATGGCCGACTTCCGCCCCGTCGAGGCGAACAAGGGGCATATCCTCATGATCCATCCGGCGACCGCCGAAACGCCGGTCAAGAATGCCAACGCGGAGTGGGTCGAGATCATCGCCGATCTTTCGAGCGACTTCGCGAACTGGCGACTCCAGCATCTGCGCGGTCTCTGGAAGCCCGAGGTCACGAAGCCGGTCGAATGGGAGTGGATCTACACGTGGGGTTCTCCAGCCTTCGTCAAGGCCGGCGAGGTCTATCGCGTCCACTCCGGCTCGCGCGCTCGTGCCGCGACGCACCCGCTCTCCGACGATCTCGCGTCCGGCCGCAAGCACGTCTATGCTGCCGGCCCGATCGGTGCGGCGAAGCTGATCTGGAAGAAGGGCGACTACGTCCGCCTCGTCGACGCATTCGGAACGGTCATCGACGAGGTCGTCGTCTGGCCGGAAGAAAAGAAATCGGAGCCGAGGCCCGCGGAGACGGGAGCGGCCCGCTAGGCCGAAGTCTCTGCGGGTGGCACCGGCGAGCGGGTTGTGCGCGAGCCGCGGGTGCCCCGGGGACCCGCCTC
>VBEU01000037.1:0-6878 GCA_005883775.1 Chloroflexota bacterium
TCGCTCCGGGCATCACCGCGGACGTCGTCGGCCTCGCGCTGTTCGGTGTGGCCGGCGCGTCGCAGCTCCTCCGCGGCGCGCGCCGGCCCGCAACCGAAGCCGCCTAGGGATCGCGGGGCTCAGACTCCTCTCGGCGCCTCGGCCGGCAGGACGTCCATGAGCTGGTCCTTGAGCTCTTCCATGCGCGTGCCCATGTCCTCGAGCTCGTCCTTTTTGAAAGCCCGGCGGACTTTGGGGAACATCTTGCCCTCTTCTTCCTCAAAAGCGTGGTGCTCGATGTTCTCCATCATCACCTTGAACTTCGCGGCCCACTCTTCGGAGTCGAACGGCGTGTTCTCGATCTCCGCTTTCACGATGTCCACGAAGTGGTGCTCCTCGTACGACTCGGTAACGAGCTCCTCGAGCTGCTTCGACGTGGCGCGCTCCTTCACCGCGGGATAGAAGATCTGCTCCTCGATCTTCTCGTGGATCGTGAGCTCGTCCACCAGTTTGGTGAAGAGCTGTTCGCGAGTTTTCACGCCGCGTTCGGTCGTCTTCTCGATCTCGCCCATGAGCTTCTTGACCTTCTGATGGTCCTGCTCGAGCAGCGTCAATGCGTCCATAAACCGCCTCCAAAAAAAGAGTGTTGGCGGTATGCAGAGCAAAGCCGCTGCCAGTTACACAGCCGTGGATACCTAGAGGACCCGCTCCAGGTAGTCGGCAAGGATCGTGAACGTTCGGATCTTCTGCTGGATGTCGGCGCTCCCGTGGCCTTCGTCAGTGAGCTCGACATATTCGAAGTCGTCGCCTTCTTGCCTGCCGAGCTCGAGGAGCCTGTCGCGGAAGATGCGCGACTGCGAAACTGGGCAGCGCGGGTCGTTCACCCCATGGACCATGAGGAGCTTCGCCCTCAGGCGATCGGCGAACTCGATCGCGCTGCGGTCGCGCCACAGCGCACGGTCCTTCTCCGGATCGCCCATCTGCTCGCGAAGGAAATACCGGAAATGCTCTTTGCTCTCGTCCCACATTCGGTGCAGGTCGCTGATGCCGACCCAGGAAACAGCAGCGCGCCAGAGCTCGGGCTTCTTCGTGGCCGCGATGAAGGTCATGAATCCGCCGTAGCTGCCGCCGAATACCACGAGCCGGTCGGCGTCGACGTACGGCAACGACGCGAGATACCTCGCGCCGGCCGCGACGTCCTCGAGGTCCGCGCCGCCCCAATCCTTAAGCGCGGCGTCGCGGAAGTCGACACCGTATCCGGTCGAGCCACGGATGTTCGGCTCGAGCACGACGAGCCCCCGGTCGACGAGGAACTGCGCGAAAGGATCGAATCCGCGGAACCATTGAGCGGTCGGTCCGCCGTGGACATGCACGATGGCCGGCAGCTTCTCGCCCGGGGCGATGTCGCTCGGGCGGTACAGAAGAGCCGGCACCTTCTTGCCGTCGAAGGTCTCGTACCAGACATGCTCGGCGTTCACGAAGACCTTTTGGTCGATCGACCCGTACTCGGCCTCGATGAGTGTCTCGAGGGTGTCGGTCGCGAGGTCGTAGGCGACGAGCGCGGTACGCGTCACATCGGTCGAGTAGTTGAGGAGAAGCTTCGTGTCGTTCGCGAAGAACTGGGCGCCCAGCGCGAATCCCGCCGGCAGCACAACGTCGCGCGCCTGGCCCGTCTCGACGTCATAGAGGATCGGACGAACCTGGGACTCTTCGTTCCGGATCGTGACCAGCCATTTGCCGTTCTTCGAGAAACGGAGCGCGTGCTCCTCGATCCCCTCCGGCGAATACCAGCGGACGTCGCCCGTCTCGATGTCGACGATCCCAGCGCGATTCTGTCCCGACGCATCGCTCGTCGCAGCGATGCGACGGCCATCCGGGTGCCAGTCGCCGAGCGTGTCCTGCGAGCCGGCGCGGATGCTGAAGATCTTGCGCGCGCCCGAGCCGTCCGGATCGACGACGTAGCCGTCGCGGTTCTTGAGGTTGGTCATGTCCTCGTTGGTCACGTAGCTGATCCATTTGCCGTCATCCGACCAGAGCCCGCCAAAGACGGGGAACGCGTATCGCGTGAGGGGCGTGTAGTCGGAGCCGTCGGCGCGGATCTTCCAGATGTTGAGCTGCCCGGGGCGGTCGGGGCTTTCCGGAAGACGCTTGTTGGTGTCGACCGTGAGCCACTCGTCGTTAGGGCTGAACTGGACTGCGTGCTCTTCCGCGGCCGGATCGCTCGTCAGCTGGGTGACCTTCTCCGTCTCGACCTCGATCTTGTAGAGATCGTGCTGCTCGTTGCCGCCCGCGTCCTTTCCAAACGCGATGAAGCGGTCGTCGCGGCTCCAGGCGAAACCTGTGCGCATCGCACGCGGCACCTCCCCATGGCTGACCTGGCGCACGGCCTTCGTGGCGAGGTCCATGACGTAGAGCTCGATCCGACCCGACTTGTCCCAGTAGAACGCCACCCTGTCGCCCTTCCACGAGACCTGCGGGAAGAAGAACGAAGGCAGGCGGCAGAGCTCCTCGAGCGGTATGCGCGGCTGACGGCGGGTCATGACGGCCACGGCTGGTCCTCCCCTGGATGCTCGCTTCACTCTAAACAGCGAGCACGCCATGTGCATCGCTTCTCGGCATGCGCCAGGACCCTCCGCATGGTCGGGGACCGAAGGAGCGAGAGCCACTCACCGAAAGCGTCACGCACACGGTCGAGGAGGCTCGCATGCTCATTCCCGGCGTGACCGCCTTCCTGGGCTTTCAACTCGTCGCGGTTTTCAACACCGCCTTCGCGCAGAAACTCACCCGGGACGAGCAGATGGTCCATGTCGGCGCGATGTTCCTTACGCTCGTCGCGCTCCTTCTCCTGCTGACCCCGGCCGCGTACCACCGCCAGGCGGAGTCGGGCTGGGTGTCCCAAGGCTTCGTGAACCTATCGTCGCGATTGATCACCGGGGCCACCCCCCTCTTCGCGCTGGGAATGACGCTCGACTTCTACCTCCTCGTGCGAGCCGTAAGCGAGAACGCGGCCCTTGCGCTGGTCACCGCTCTCGTGATCCTGGCGCTGACCGTGGTGCTCTGGTACGGCACGCCACACGTGGAAGCGCTCGCGAACTTCCTTCGCCGCTGATCGAGCGCCGCCGAACGGGCGGAGCTAGGAGCGCTTCCGCCGCGCGGTCGTCTTCTTGCGCGAGCCCTTGGTCTCGCCCTTCTTGGCCCGGGTCTTGTTCGTCGTCGCCGCCGCGATCCGCTCCGCGACCTTGTTCGAGCGCCCGCGCGCCGACTCGCTCCGCTTGATGTGCTCGTACTGGCGCTTGCGCTTCGCGCTTTTCACTCCGCGTGGTGGCAAGGGGCACCTCCACGAATCTCGTATCTCTTCCTCACTGCGCCCGCAAAATCCGGACCACGAAGCCGCTTCATCGGTACGCTCCACTAGTGAGGACGGGTCTCCTCGCCGTGCTTGTGCTTTCCGTCGCCGGCTGCGGCCCGGTGGCGGCCCCCCGTGACACGCCGCCATCCGACCCGATCGCTCTCCCAAGCCCGCCGGTGGAACCCGCCCTTCCCACCTCCGCGCCCACTCCGAGCATCGGCGGCCCTCCCGGCATCGCCAATCCAACACTCGTCCCGACGCCGCCGCCGTCCCTGCCGCCGATCCGCGAGTTCGCTGGGATCGACTTCGCGCTCATGCCCGGACCGAGCGACCTTCGCATCGAGGCTGCACTCTCGCGCGAGGACCAGGAGGTGGTCGCCGCCACCGTCGCGGCGGACATTCCCGCCGTAGAGCGTGAGTTCGAGCGGACCTTCTCCGCGCGTCCGGTGATCTATGTCTTTGGCGGCACCGAGAGCTACGCGGACGGGTTCGTGGGGATCTTCGGCTACCCCCGTGCGACCGCGACGTTCGTGGCGGAGAACTCGGTCTCGTTCTTTGAACCCTCGCTACGGCTCATCGCCGTGAACTGGGCCGCGGTGGGCGACCGCCGGCCGGTTGCCGCGATCAGGCACGAGCTCACGCACCTTTTGACTCTCGACGCGTGCTCGCCGCGGTGCGACCTCGTACCGGCATGGCTCAATGAAGGACAGGCGCGGCTCGCGGAGGCACTCGTGCCCGGCGGCGACTGGCGCCTCGTGCGCGTTCGCTACGAGGCGGCGTCCATGGCCGCGACAGGAACTCTCATTCCGCTCAACACGCTCGTCTCGCAGCTTTCATGGAACGCGCTGACCGACTGGGCCGGGTACTTCAAATATCAGGAATCGGCGCGCGCGGTCGAATTGCTTCGTGAGGACGTCGGCGGCACTGCGCCGATCGCGCGCGTGTACGAGAGGCTCCGAAGCGGCCAGAACCTCGCGGAGGCGTACGCCGCGCTTACCGATCGCTCATTCAACGATTTTGTCGCCACCCTTCCGGATCGGATGCGCGCCGCTGTCCCCGCCGGCCAGGGCCTCATCGCAGTCGCGGCGACGAGCTACCTCGTCTACGGCTTCCCGCCCACTTCGACGATCACGCTCACGGTGAGTGGGCCGCGCGGTAGCGAGAGCTCGCCCATGGTGATCTCGCCGTTCGGTTCGAACTTCGACGGAATCGCGCCGACACGCCCCCGGGGTGGCTACGCGGTCAGCGCCCAGACAGAGAGTGGTGTTTTCACGATCAAGCTCCGGAAGGACAGCACGGGCGATCCGAGCGACATGCGATAGCCTGGACTTGATCGCTTCGCGCGTACGTAATGTTTGGCGTCGTGCACGCCTATTGTTCAGACTCGTCCTTGGGCAGCAAGTCCCCCAGCAAAGCCCTCACCGCCGGATCGTCAGTTGATGGAGCAGTGCTCACGAAGCGGAACGTGGGTCCCGCGCCCTCTTCACGGAAACCGAAATCGGCGAGCCGTCGGTTGTCAGAAGGACGGCGGGGAAATGCATGAATGAATTCACTCAATTCGGACGCCGTGAAACCTGCCGCCTCGTCGAACAGCGGTGCCGCACGAGCCCCGATCAGTACCCTCGCGTCCGATTACCGGAAAGAAGCGGTCCAAGCGCCGAGAGCGTCGCGGCGATTGTGGAGTTAACAGGTTTCTGATTCATCGGCCTAGCACGAAGCGTCAGCCGCCGCGGCTGATTGTCAGGACGACGTTCCCGGTCTTGCGCTCCGTCTCGACGTAGCGAGTCGCATCGATCACATCCTCCAGCGGGTAGGTCCGGTCGATGACCGCTCGGTATTTCCCGGCCTCGATCAGCTCCTTGAGGAAGAGGACGTCCTTCTTCAGAAATCGCGGCGGGATCGCAAACCGCACTCTCTTGCCTCCGACGAGCGACGTCAGCGGCACCAGGATCAGGTTCCAGAGACCGTCGGTCGGAAGGTAGATGCCACCCGGCTTCAGTGAGCCTCTGCACCGCTCGAACGACAGCTTGCCGACCGCGTCGAAGATCGCGTCGTACGTCTCACCGCTCTTGGTGAAGTCGTCCTGCGTGTAGTCGATCACCCTGTCGGCTCCAAGCGATCTCACGAGCTCGACATTCTTGGTGCCGCACACCGCCGTGACGTCGGCTCCGAAGTATTTCGCCAGCTGCACGCCAGCCGTGCCGATGGATCCGGATGCGCCGTAGACGAGGATCCTGGATCCTTTCCGGAGATCGGCCTGTCTCAGGCACCCGAGGGCCAGCATCGCTCCGTCGCAGACCGCGGCAGCCTCTTCGAACGTCATGGCGGCCGGCTTCTGTGCCAGGGCTGCCCTCTCGCGCATGCAGATGAACTCGGCATGAGCGCCGAACCGGCCCGCACTGGTGCCGAAGACCCGGTCACCGACCGCGAACTCGCTGACCGTCGCGCCGACTGCTGCCACCTCGCCCGCGAGCTCCGCGCCGAGGATTCGCCGCTTCGGTCGACGGACGCCCGAGTAGAGCCGGCTGAGAAACGAGACGAAGGGACCAGAGCTCGCATTGGCTTCGCGAATCCCGCAGTCAGACCGGGTGATCGTCGTCGCGTGA
Organism: Chloroflexota bacterium; assembly: GCA_005883775.1. Classification (GTDB taxonomy): domain Bacteria; phylum Chloroflexota; class Limnocylindria; order P2-11E; family P2-11E; genus 3-1-20CM-2-70-9. The sequence goes on from VBEU01000037.1 coordinate 5,935, forward strand.
ATCTTGATGAGCACCTCGTCTTCCTTGGGGACGGGCTGCGGGACGTCCTCGAGTCGCAGAACCTCCGGGGGGCCGTACCGGTCGTAGACAACTGCTCTCATGCGTTCACTTCCCCGAGCGCGAGCATCGGTTCGGCCGAGCCCCGCGGCGATGACGCGGTCACATCCGCGGCGGGGCGGACTCTCCAGTGGCGAGCCAACGCTCGACTTTCGGTATGTAGCGTTTCGGATCTTTTGCGAACCTTTCGAGACATCCGGCGCCGCAGAACGCGTACTCGCGCTCCGGTCGTTCGATGGTGAGACCCTGCTCGCGCTGCTCGACGACGTCCACGATCATGTCGCAGACCGGGTCGAGCATCTTTCCCTCGTTCGCCATCGCACAAAAATAGCCGAATCGGACCTACTCCCCCGGTCGGGGTAGCCGAAATCTCTCACCTCGTACGGTGTTCTCAACGGCGGCGGCACGGCGCAAAGTGCGGAGCGTGGAACAAATGGCGGGCGGGCCGTGGGACCGAGCCGGCGTGGACCGTGAGACCTGGTACGCCGTCCGCATGATGGCCCTGGCGATCCGCGAAACCGCGCGACTCCCGATAGACCCGACGGAGAAGGATGAGGCATTGCCTGCCGATCACGAGCGACTCGGCGAGTACGCCGACCGACTCGTATTGGCGGTGGACGACGGTGACCCCGAGACGGTCGCAATGCTCTTGCGGCGCCAGACGCGCTCCGCGAGCTAGAGCTCTTCTCCTAGGGCCGGCGGCGCCGGCCACCGGTCTGCGGTGTGCTCGTCGCATCGGTCCGCGCGACCGTGAAGCTCGAACCATCGCCCGCGATCGTCGAGGTTTGCGCGATCGCCTGGCCTTGGGCATTGATCATCGTGATCGCCTTCGCGCCGAGAGCCGAGAGGGACATCGTCTTGCCATCTCGGACCGCGCTCGCTCCGCT
>VBEU01000037.1:7078-8517 GCA_005883775.1 Chloroflexota bacterium
GGATGAGATCGCTGCTCGAGAGTCCTCCGATGCCCACCCACGTCGCGTCGGCTCCGGTCGAGGTCGACGCGACCGTCGGTACGGTCCAGGTAGCGCTGACAGACGTGAACGCTCCACCGGTCGCGGCGTAACCCGACCAGTTGCTCGAGCTGCTCGTCACCGAGGCGGGCGTGCCCGGCTGCGTCACGCCCGGCGCGATGCCGGTGCTTGGGTTGATGATCTGCGTCGTGGGCTGCACGTCCGCCGAGATCTTCCACGCGCCCGACTGAAGGACGAGCGTGTAATCGTTGCGGTCAGTGCTCTCGGCGACCGAACCGTCGGTGTACGTGGTTCGCCAGGTCTCGGTCGTGGTGGCTTGCGCCGTCGAGCCGCTGACCGTCACGTCGACCCAATCGAGGCTGACCAGCTCGATCGACCGAGCGCCGCTGCTCTGTATTCCCCGGTTGGTCTGAACGAGCTCCTGGTAATAGGAGTCGGTCGCGGTCGCACGCATCAAGGTCGGGTCGTTCCGCGCATACGCCTGCGCCTGCGCCTGGTTGGCGCGCTCGACGACGGCCTTCACGGCCGCGACCGCCGCGGTGTCGCTCGAGCTCGTGTTCGTCTGCGCCGCGGGGGCGGGCTGATCCACGTACGACCTCGCCGTCGTGATCAAGGTGGCGAGATCGACGCGGCCGGTGAATGCGGCGAGCGCGAATGCGAGGAGGCCGAGGGCCAGAAGGCGCCCCGCGGGGACGCCGCCGCTCCTGCGGGCCGGCGGCCGCGGAGCGACCGGACTTATCGGGGTGGTGGCGGTCGGATCACCTTCGAACATGCCTATAGCCTCTCTCGCGCGCCTAAGCTCGGCCTAAGAACGCGCTGAAATGACCATATGAATCGCGTTCCGAGGTTCCGTCGACCCTGCCGTTCGGACCAGGACTAGGCCGCCTTCGGAGCCTGCATCGATCGCACTCCGACTGCCAGGAGCGCGCCGACAGCCATCAGTACTAGCCAGGCAGGCAAGAGCCAGTCCGGATAGGTCAGGCCGAGAAGCCTATCGAGCGACCAGGAGCCATTTCCCGCAAGGGCGATCGCGAGACCTCCGGTCGCGAGCGGGAGCGGGAACTCCCACCCGACCTTCCCTCCGCCTGCCCAGAAGCCTTGCGACCAGTGCGCGACGATAGTGACGACGACAAGATCCGCCGCGAGCGCACCAGGTCCGATCGGTCCCCCGAGCCCGACGACCGTGAGCAAGCCTCCACCCGCTTCGGCCAGCGCGGCCGTAGACGCCCAGAACAATCCCGGGCGAAGCCCCATCGAGTTGAACCATCCGGCGCCCCCGGCGATCGATCCGCCCTTGCCGACCAGGCCGAGCTTTAGAAGTCCGTGCGGGATCACGACCCCGCCGATCACGACTCTGAGGAGAAGAAGCGCCACGTCCGGATACATGGACTTCCCGAATG
>VBEU01000038.1:0-11879 GCA_005883775.1 Chloroflexota bacterium
GACCGCGGGCGCGGCGTGCCGCGGTTAGACCCGCCTGTGCGGGCATCTCGTTCGCGGGTATCGCCGGTGTTGGCGCGAGCCCCATCTGACCCCGTTCATTACGGAGCGGACGGGCCGTTCGCCCGCCCGCTCCATGGATTCAGTTCGAGCGCCTGCTTACTTTTCCGCTTTCCACTTGGCCTGTATCGATGTTTCGAACTTCGCCCAGTCGACGGTCTTGCCTCGGAGCGCGTCCTGTAGGGCGGCGCCCATATCGTCGCCACCGCCTGAGGGCAGCAGGTCGGAGCCGTCGAAGCGGACCGCGGATGCGTTCGCAACCTGTGCCGCCTCGCGCTTGGCGAGATCGTTCGGGTATGCGCTCGCGGGAACGGACTTCACGGGCGAGATGATCGCGCCGGTGCCGGCCCAGACCGAGCCAGCGTCCGATGTCGTCATGTACTGGATGAATTCCTTGACCCCCGGCTTGGTCGTGAACGCGGCGATGACGTCGCCGCCGATGGTGACCGACTTGTTGTTGTTGATCGCGGGGAAGTCGAACCAGTCGATCGTGTCGCCAACTTTGAGGGCCGTGTTCGTCTGACCCGTGGCGATTCCGCCCACGAAGCCGCCCTCGTAGTAGATCGCGGCTTGCGGGTTGGCACTGAACACCTGTCCGATGCCGTCCGTGAAGTTGCGGCCCAGGGCGGCCGTGATGCCGCCTGCGACGTTCTGGTCGGAGAGAGCTTGCTTCATGGTGTCGACGGCCGTGGCGACGCTTGGGTCACTCCACGCAAGCTTGCCGCTGAAGAGCTGGTCGTACTTGTCAGGACCGGCCTGACGCACGTAAACGCTCTCGAACCAATCGGTCAGCGTCCAGGAGTCGCCGGCGCCGAGTCCGAGCGGTGCCTGACCCTTTGCCTTGAGGTCTGTGAGCAGCTTGGTGAACGAGTTCCAGTCCGTCGCTGGCGAGACCCCGGCCGTCTTGAACTTGTCGGGCCGGAACCACACGGTGCTCTTGCTGTTGAACTTCACCATGATCGCGTATTGCGTGCCATCGACCTGGCCGATCTCGAGGATGCCTGGCGGGTAGTTCGCCTTGAGTGCGTTGGTGTCGATGCCGAGGTCAGAGACCTTTTTCAGGGAGCCTTGACGCGCGAACTGGCGCAGGAAGCCAATCCCTGGAATGATCGCAACGTCCGGAGGATTGCCACCGGAGATTCTCGTCTGGAGAGTCGTCGCATAGTCCGTGCGAACGGACTCGTACTTCGCGGTGACGCCGGTCTTTGTCTTGAAAGCGTCGAGGACCTTCTGGAAGTTGTCCTGCTCACTGGTGCCCCAGAGCGACATGACGTTGATCGTGCTGCCGGCTACCGATGACGTTGACGCCGAAGCGCCGGCCGATCCGGACGGCGATGTCGTCCCTGGCTGGGAACAGGCGGTCGCCACCATTAAGGCGACAAAGGCAACGATGGCTATACGCGCGGATCGTGGCATTGCTTTCCCCCTCTGCGGACCTCGCCGCCCTAACCGCCGCGGATCCTGCTGACTCTCGCGAGCAGGTAACTCACCGCGAATGCGGCGAGCACGGCTAGGCGAGCGTAGTCGCGCCCCTACAGGCGGTCAATTCAGGCGCGCCAGCGCCGCCGGATCTCGGTGCGTACCGGGTACCGGCGGCACTGCGACATGTTGGCGCGATGGTTACGTTCGGACGCGTTGCTCGCTTCGCTCGAAGGGCCGGCCGTTGCCTGCGGTAGTGCCGACAGCCTGCGGGCGTTCCGTCGCCACGTTTCCGACGGTTCCCCGCATGTCGTGCCAGACGCGTGCGGCCTCGTCACGGCCACCGAGGCCAAACGCGAGCCCGAACGCCAGCGCGAGTGCCCCGACGATCCCCACGAAGAGGATGTCTATGAGTGTCGTCGCCACGCCGATCTGCGTTGCCGCCGCAACCACGCCGAAGCCGAACGTCGCCACAGAGGCGAGCATGCCGAGGGTTCTCGCATTCGGCATCGTCGGCTGAAGCGCGGCGGTCACGAAATTCTGGGCGAGCGACGCGAGCCACGAGAACGCCGCGAGTATCAGGGCCGCGACCAGCAGGTTCGGAACGAACGCGAGGATCTGGTTGACGATGGTGCTCACGGCGGTGAGCTTGACCGCGTCTGCGGCCATGAGGATGACGATGAGGCGCAGATACCACTTCACGACTCCGGCGATCACGCCGGCCACATCGGAGCGGACCTGCGCGCGCTGAAGAACGGAGGTGACGCCTGCGCGATCGGCCGCGGCGTTAACCCGGACGGCGCGCAGGCCCTTCGCCAGCGCTCCGGCGAGAGCGCCAGTGATGATCCAGCCAAGGATCAGGATCAACAGCGCACCGAGGATCGATGGGATTGCCGATATGAGCGTCGCGAGTCCGGCGGCTAGGCCGGTAAGCAGCGCGGTGGGAAGATCAGTGACGGGCGCGGGCATTTGTGGCCCCTTTCCCTCTGGACCTAAGTCCGAGACCGCAAAGGCTTGCTGCAGCGGAAGGGCCATGACCTCCTACCGTTAGGCAGCCTGCCGCGCGATCAGGCAACGATCCGACCACAAACTCGCGAACGTGGCCGCGAGGCCGCCATCCCGGCGCTGCCAGAATGCGAGTGTGGGTACGTTCGTTTTGACGCTCCATTCGCACCTTCCCTACTGCCGGGGCGCCGGCCGCTGGCCGCACGGTGAGGAATGGGTTCATGAAGCGGTGCTCGGCACATACCTACCGCTGCTCGTGCTCTTGCACGACCTCCGTGCTGCCGGGGTGGCGTATCGCATCGTCATCGGGCTCACCCCGATCCTCATCGAGCAGCTCGCCGACCGCGACATCAACGTCCGCACGCTGGAATACATCGACGATCAGGTCACGCGGGCCGAGAACGACGTGCGCCGATTCACCGAAGCACCGGACCAAGGCCGCGCCGAGCTCGCGAGGTTTTATGTCGCGTCGTACCGTCGACTGCGCGAGGCGTACCGAGGGCGCTTCGGCCGCGACCTCGTCGGTGCGTTTGCCGATCTCGCGAAGTCCGGCCACGTCGAGATCCTCACCTCGGCCGCGACCCATGGGTACCTGCCGCTGCTCGACCGTTCTTCGGTCGAGGCGCAGCTCCGGATCGGCCGCCGCTCCTCGCGCCGCCTGACCGGGCTTGATCCGACGGGCATCTGGCTACCCGAGTGCGCGTACACGCCCGGCCTCGAGAAGGCGCTCGCCGATCACGGCATCACGCACTTCTTTACCGACGCCGCGCTCCTGCCTGGACATGCGCGGCCCGCCGGTGACGTCGCGCGCCGTCACGGTCAGAGCGAGCTCGGTCGATGGGCACCGCATGAGGAACGGGCAGAGGTCATGACCGCGTCCGCAACATCGAGCGACGTCGATCTGCTTCGTCCGTACTACGTCGGCGATTCCGATGTCGTCGCGATCGCGCGGCACGAGCGCGTGTCGAGTCAGGTTTGGTCGGCGTTCACCGGTTATCCCGGAGATGCGCAATACCGCGAGTTCCATCGCAAGGACACGACGAGCGGCCTCCGCTACTGGCGTGTGACCTCGGTGCACAAAGGCCTCGGAGAGAAGGAGGAGTACACGCCGGACCGCGCGGCGGAGCGCGCGCGCGACCATGCGAGGCACTTCGTGCAGGTCGTCCGCGATGAGCTTTCCGGTCGAAGCGCCGACGGCCGGGACCCGCTGCTCGCGGTCACGTTCGACAGCGAGCTCTTCGGTCACTGGTGGTTCGAGGGCGTGGATTGGCTTGGCCTCGTGCTTCGCGAGCTCACGGAGTCCGGCGTTCGTGTGGCGACCGCCGCCGAGTATCTCGACCGCGAGCCACCGAAGGAGCGGATCGCGCTGTCCGAAGGATCGTGGGGCAAGAACAATGATCACTCGACCTGGCTGAACGAGGGCACCGCATGGATGTGGGACGAGCTCGGTCGTCTCGCGCACGACATGGATGGTCTTCGCGCGAGTCCGCCTCGCAGCGATCCGTTTCGCGAGCGCGCCGCGCGGCAGGCGGTCCGCGAGCTCTTGCTCGCGCAGTCAAGCGACTGGCCCTTCCTGGTCACGACCGGACAGGCAGCCGACTACGCCGTCGAGCGCTTTCGCTCGCACGCCCATCGCTTCCACAGAGCCCTCGCGCTGGCGCAAGCGGGCGATCCAACGGAAGACGAAGTCGAGCTGCGAAGCCTGGAGCGCGCGGACAATCCGTTCCCGGACGCAGGGCTCGCGGACTTCGAAAGCTAGAGAACCCTGCGAGCGGCGCCGGGTGGCCGGCGCGCGCAGTGGGACCCGAGACCCTACGTGGTCGAGGGAGGGACCCGCGAGCACGCCGGGCACCCGGCGGCGCCGCTACGACTTGGAGTCTTCAAGGGACGCATCTGGGAACGGATTGTCCGCGCGCTCCAGGCTTCGCAGCTCGACTTCGTCTTCCATTGGATCGCCCGCTTGCGCCAGCGCGAGGGCTCTGTGGAAGCGATGCGCGTGCGAGCGAAAGCGCTCGACGGCGTACCTTCACCGGTACCGCCTTGACGACGAGCTCGTCCGGATCGTTCTCGATCTGGATCAACGTCGCGTCGACCTTGAGGTCGCGGACGAAGATCGCGTCATCGATCTCGAGAAGGCCGGAAAGGTCGACCTCGATGGAGTGCGGCATGTCCTGCGGGAACGCCTCGACCGAGACCTCGGATCGCGCGTGCATGAGCACCGCGCCGAGCGTCCGGACAGCAGGCGACTCATTCACGAAGTGGAGCGGCACGTCGGCGTGCGTCTTTTCGGTAAGGGAAACGCGGGCGAAGTCCACGTGCAACATGCGTCCCGTGACGGGATCGCGGCTCACGTCGTAGATGAGGGCCGGCACCTCGCCGCCATCGAGTCCGGTCAAGGAGAGCAGGGTGGTGTTGCCCCAGCGGCGGTAGGAAAGCTCGAAAGCGTGCTGGTCGGTCTCGACCGGCGTCGAATCGGTGCGGCCGCCGAACACGACACCCGGGAGCAGGCCCTTGCGGCGAAGGGCGTTGACCTTCTTACCGAGGACCTCGCGCGGGCGGACGTTCAGCTTCTGGGCTTCGGCCACGACGGACTGCTCCCCTGAAAGTTCGTGCGGAGACCTAATTATGGGTCAAGGCGGGGTGGGGAAATCGAGAACGACGCGAAAAGGACCCGCAAGCTCGCTCACCTTCGGACATGCGAGGTGGTCGAGGCCGGTGCCCCAGAGGAGGACACGCTCGAAGTCCTCGACGAGCTTGACCTCCTTGATGAGCGGCGTGGTCGGCTTCATGTCGGTGCTGCCGGTGAAGCTTGCCGTGCCGTTCGGGTTCTGGGTCGAGGCGTTCTGGAATCGCGCCCCGAACAGCGCGTTCCCGCTTATGGTGACCGCTTGCCCGCTCGGTCCGGAGAGCGAGCTCGCGGGCTCGATGGTGTAACCCGGCATGCCGAAGGGACCCGGCGCGGTGCTTTGGCCGAACTCAAAGACCAGGCGGTCGAAGCCCGCCTGATGCGCCACGCGTACCGCGACGAGCTGCGCCTGGTTGCTCGCATTGCCGCCGGTCGTCCGTGGGCATGCGGCCGCGGGCGAAGTCCCGGGACTTGCGACAAGGGTCGGGGCAGCCGTCGCTGTGGCGCTCGGTCGCGCGCTCGAAGTCGCCGAGGTCGATGGCGCGGCGGTCGGCGAAAGTGACCGCGAAGCGGACGGTGCGGGCGTCGAGGGCGACGATCGGGCGTCCGGTTGCGGACCGCATGCGCTCACGGCCACGATGCCGAGGGCCAGGGCCAGCGCCCCGTACAGGATCAAGCGTCCAAACATCTGGCCCAAGCCTGATCGACTAACGCCTCGCTGTCGAGTTCGTCAACAAGCAGCCGAGCATTCTGTACGCAGAGCGTACGGCACAACCATTTTTGGTAAAATGCGTTTTCAGTGGCCGATCGCCTGCGATTGGCGCTGGTGTTTCACCAGCACCAGCCGGCCGGGAATTTCCCGTCAGTGTTCCAGGATGTGACCGAGCGGGCGTATGCGCCGCTCGTCGCCACGCTCTATCGGCACCCTGAAGTAAAGGCCAGTCTTCACTTCTCCGGTCCGCTCCTGGACTGGCTCGAAGCCAACCGCCCCGACGTCATCGGCGACCTGGCCGACCTCGTCCGAAGAGGTCAGATCGAGCTCCTTTCCGGCGGGTACTACGAGCCGGTCCTGGTCGGCGTGCCACGCCGCGACGGGGTCGGACAGATTCGGGCGCTTTCCGACCGGGTGCACGCGATATTCGGACAACGGCCCCTCGGGGCGTGGCTGACGGAACGCGTCTGGGAGCCCCACCTGCCGTCTCTCCTCGCGGAGGCAGGCGTTGCCTACACGGTCCTCGATGACGAGCATTTCCTTCAAGCGGGCCTTCGGCCGCAGGAGCTCGGCGAGTCCTTTGTCACCGAAGACCAGGGCCTGCCCGTGATCGTCTTCCCGGGAAGTGTGCGGCTCCGCTACCTCATCCCGTTCCGCGACGTCAGCCAAACGATGAAGGAGCTTCGCGCACGAGCCGATGAGGGCGCGCGACTCGTCGTGTACGCCGACGACGGCGAGAAGTTCGGCGCCTGGCCCGGCACGTACCAGCGTGTCCATAAGGACGGCTGGCTCGAGCAGTTCTTTTCGGCGATCGCGCAGGCCGACTTCATACAGACGACGACCCTCGAAGACGCGTGGATCTTCCAGAAACCCGCGCGGCGGATCTACATCCCCGCGGGCTCCTATCCGGAGATGGCGGAATGGGCGCTCGAGCCCAACGCCTCGAAGCGGTACATGCAGGCGCGGAACAAGCTGGGCGACGACATGTCGGCTCTCGTTGCTGCGCCGCTCTGGCGTAACTTCCTGGCGAAGTACCCCGAATCCAACGGCCTGCAGAAACGGATGCTCATCGTGAGCGAGGAGCTCGCGCGCCGCAGCATCCTCGACGCGTCGGCCGAGGTCCGCCAGGCGCAGCAGAACCTCTGGCGCGCTCAGGGCAACGATGTGTACTGGCACGGGGTGTTCGGAGGCATCTATTTTCCGCATCTCCGTGCCGATGCCTATGCCTCGCTCCTGAAGGCGGAGCGGATCCTGTCGGAACGTCGCACCGCGGCCGGCGAGCAGCGCGACTACGACGTCGACGGCTACGACGAGTACATCTTCCGCGGTAACGCCGGCGCGGTTTTCGTGCACGTGCAGGGCGGCGCCGTCATCGAGTGGGACATCTATGCCTCGGCCACGAACCTTGTCGATACCCTGGCGCGCCGCCCGGAGGCCGAGCACGAAGCGCTACGCCGCGCGGAAAAGTCCGGCAAGGTCCTCGTCGGCAAGGCGGCCGAGAAAGAGACGAAGTCCATTCACGAGGCGGTCCGCGCGCGGGAGCGCGGCCTGTCCAAGCTTCTGGAGTACGACGTCGCCCGTCGCGCCTTCTTCCAGGACAGCTTCCGCGTGGGCAAGGCCGAGCCCATCGTGTTGCACGCCTACTACTACCAGCTGACCCCGCAGCGCGAGGCGCGCACGGTGAGCCTCATCCTCGAGCCCCCGGCCCGCTCGCTCGCCGCCGTTCCGGGCCTTGGGATCCGCAAGGACATCCGCATCGCCGACGAAGGCCTTGCCGCGGGCGTGCGCTATCGGCTCCGCAACGACGCCGAGGAAGCCATAAGCATCCAGTTCACCAGTACCTCGAACATCGGATTGCTCTCCGAGCAGAATCCCGCCGACGTGATCACGGTCGGGACGAAAAAGACCACAGCCGGCAAGCCGATCGATGCGCGGCACGTGTCAGAAATCGCCGTTCACTCCGAATCGCGGCACTTTGACATCGCAATCGCCATCGATCCTCCGTGCGAGGTGACGACACGGCCCATCTATTCGATCACCAACTCGGAGCAGGGTTTCGAGCGCATCTATCAGCAGCTCGAGATCGCTTCGACGTGGAACGTGACGATCGAGCCGGACGCCCACGTGGACCTCGAGGTCCGCGCGACGGCTGTTGGCCAGATGGTCGAACCGGACGCCGTGCGCCCGACCGCTCGACGCCGCAAGGTGGCCACCGGCACGAACGCGGAAACAGCGAGGGCTCCTCGGCGGTAATAGTCCGGGCGTGAGCGGCGGACGAGCGGCAGCTCTCCTTCTGGTCGGAGTTCTCATCGGCGGGATCTCAGGCGGTGCCACGGCGGCGTATCTCACTCACCGGGCCGCCGAGTCACCCAGTCAACCAGCGATCAACGTCGGCCTACCGATCGCGACACCCCCGCCGGCGGCCAGCGGGACGGCCGACGAGGAGATCGTCGGAGTTGTCCAGGACCTCCTGCCGAGCGTAGTCACGGTCATCAACTACGCCTCGAACGGGCAGCCGCAGTCGAGTGGCTCCGGGTTCGTCGTGGACGCCGCGAAGGGTTACGTGATCACGAACAATCATGTCGTCGAGGACACCAGGACGTCCGGCGCCGGATCGTCATTCGATGTCGTCTTCTCGAACGACAAGAAGGCATCCGCGAAGCTCATCGGCCGCGACCCTTTCACCGACGTCGCGGTCCTTCAGGTCGCGGCGCAGGGTCTCAAGGCGGCGACCCTCGCCAACAGCGATGAGGTCCCGGTCGGCGCGCTGACCGTCGCGATCGGCAGCCCGCTCGGTGAATTCCAGAACACCGTCACGCACGGCATCGTGTCGGCCAAGGGACGGCGCGTCGCGGAGACCTCGCAGGTCATCCTCGAGGACCTTATCCAGACCGATGCTCCGATCAATCCTGGGAACTCGGGAGGTCCGCTCCTGTGGGCTGCTACGCATCAGGTCATCGGTGTGAACACGCTCGGCGTGACGCAGGCGACAGGCATCAACTTCGCGGTGTCGAGCAACACCGTCAGACAGATCGCCGACGACATCATCGCGAACGGCAGGGTCGTCCGCGGCTACATCGGTATCCAGTACTCGCCGATCACGCCGCGACAGGCGGCACAGCTCGGGCTTCCGACCGGCACGATCGGGATCATCGTCAGCCAGGTGGTTCCCGGATCGCCGGCTGAGCAGTCTGGCATCCAGGTGAACGACATCATCACGAAGGTCAACGATCAGGTGATCGACGCGGACCACCCGCTGTCGAGCCTCCTCGTGAAGAACCGGCCAGGGGATAAGGTGAAGCTCACGCTTATCCGCGGTGGCAAGGAGATGACCGTCGACGTGACCCTCGGCCAACCCGCGCAATAAGAACGACCCTCGGACGGCGCGATGCCGTCCTCTACCTGATTGCGGCGGGTCTCGGGAGCTTCGGCCTGGGTGTCGCGCAGTTCTACCTGAACTTTCTCTACCGGGCGCGCGCCGAGCCGCGATCCTCATTGGCGGGACACTGACCGGGTTCGGTATCGCCGGAATCCTCGTCTTCAACGCGCTCGTGCCGGTCTTTCTGTCGGCGATGCTCGTCGGCTTCGGCGGCATCATTGCGAGCTCGTCGGGCGCCGCGCTTCTCGCCGACGCGACCGATGCCGCACGGCGCGCCACGCGCTTCGGTCAGCAGGTCGCGCTCGGCACGACCGCCGCGTTCCTCTCGAGCGTGATCGCCGGTGCGCTCGCGGCGCCGGTGGCCTCGCTGTTCGGCGCTCGCCCGGAAGACGCGCTCGTGCTCCGCGCTCTCGTCGGAAGCGGCGGCATCATCGCGGCTGCTTCGATCGTGCCGATCCTCGCGATCCGCGCCGTGCCTGTTGCGCAGCACACCCTCGAGGCGCCGACCCGCAACGATCTCGTTCGACGGTTCCTCGCGATCGAGATCCTGTTCGGCTTCGGCGCGGGCAGCTTCCTCCCGTTCGTGAACCTCTTCTTTGTCGACCGCTACGGTGTGCCGTTCTCTGCCCTCGGCCTGCTGCTCGGCATCCTGGCGGTCGCCGGCAGCATCGGCGCGCTCCTCCACGGACGGTTCGTCGCGGCGCGCCTTGGCGCGATCCCGTCGATCGTCCTCGTCGAGACGCTCTCGCTGCCGTTCGCGCTCGTCGCGGCCTTCACCGGTGCGCTCCCCATCGCCGTCGGCGCACTCGCCACGCGCCACTTCCTGATGTTCGGCGCGAGCGGCACCGTGAACGCCTTCCAGCTTTCGTCGTTCACCCCGGCCGAGCGCGCTGGAGCCAACGCCGTCTTCGCGCTCGCTTGGAGCGCCGCGAACGCAGTCGGCGCGATCCTGTCGGGCGCGATCCGGTCGCGGCTCGGACCGAACGGGTTCACGGTGAACCTCGTCACGCTCGTGTTCGCGTACGCCCTCGCGGCGATCCTCACCTGGCGCCTCTTCGCGACGCACGAGCCGGGTGGCGACGTTGGCACGCGCCCCCTCGCTGTCCCAGACTCGCGGGGGTGACCGCACCGCTCCGCGACCAGGTCGCCGCCGCGATAAAGAACGGCCTCGCGCGCGCTTCGACCGAGCTCGGCTGGCCCGGCGTCGACGGCGTGCTGATCGAGGTCGAGCGCCCGGGGAACCCTGATCACGGCGATTACGCATCGAACGTCGCGCTGAAGCTGGCGAAACAAGTGCGCAAACCGCCACGCGAGATCGCAAGGGCCATCCGCGAACGCGTCCCCGTCGCTCCTCCGATCGCCGCGGTCGAGGAGCTGAGCGGCTTCGTGAACGTACGCCTCGATGAGAAGTGGCTCGCCACGCAGGTGGACGAGATCGTCCGGGCAGGCACCGACTTCGGCCGCTCGGTGGCCCTCGCCGGCAAACGGCTCCAGGTCGAGTTCGTCTCCGCGAATCCAACAGGACCCTTGACCGTCGCGAACGCGCGCGGCGGGCCGCTCGGAGACGTGCTCTCGTCGGTCCTCGAGTTCGCGGGCGCGGCGGTCGAGCGCGAGTACTACGTCGAGGACACCGGGACGCAGTTCGACACGTTCGGCCGCTCGATCGCGATCCGCTACCGGCAGCTGCACGGCGAGGCGGTCGAAATACCCGCGGACGCGTACCCGGCGGAGTACGTGAAGGACATCGCTGCCGGCATCAAGGCGCGCGAGGGCGACAAATGGATGAAGCTCTCGCTCGAGGAGCAGTCGAAGCGGTTCGCACCCGTGGGCGTGGAGTGGGTCCTCGGCGAGGCCAAACGCGTGACCGCGATGCTCGGCATCCGCTACGACAACTGGTTCTCGCAGGCCGAGATGATGCGTTCGGGCTATTTCGAGCGGATCCTCGCCGAGCTACGAAAGCTCGGCAAGGTCTACGACAGGGACGGCGCCGTTTGGTTCGAGGCGAGCGAAGCGGTCGACGACAAGGAGGGCTGGGTGCTCGTTCGCTCGAACGGCGAGCCGGGATATCTGGGCAAGGACATCGCGTACCACGTCCAGTCGCTGCGCGACCGGCGGTTCGACAAGAAGATCGACATCTGGGGCTCGAACACCCACTACCACCTCATCCAGATGCGCGCCGCGATGCAGGCGCTCGGTCTGCTCGAGAAGTTCGAGGTCGTTCTCTACCAGTACGTGCGTTTCCTGCATGAGGGTGTGCTCAAGCGCATGCAGCGGCGCACGAACCAGTTCCTGCTGCTCGAAGAAGTCATCGAAGCGGTCGGCAAAGATGCGACGCGCTACTTCTTTCTACAGTCGAGCGCCGACCGGCAGCTCGACTTCGATCTCGAGCTCGCGGTCCAGCAGTCGAACGAGAACCCCGTCTACTACGTGCAATACGCGCACGCGCGCATCGCGAGCATCCTCCGAACGGCCACGGAGCGGGGGATCAAGGCCGACGGAGCCGACACGTCGCTGCTGACAGCGAAGGGGGAGCTCGATCTCATCCGGCTCGTTCTGCGGTTCCCCGAGCTCGTCGACGACATCCGCCAGCACTACGGCGTCCATCAGCTCACGACCTACGCGCTCGAGCTCGCCGGCGCGTTCCACGGCTTCTATCGCGATCACCGTGTCGTCGACGAAGC
>VBEU01000038.1:11910-21961 GCA_005883775.1 Chloroflexota bacterium
CCGCTTCGCGTCTGCGCCTTGCTGCTCCGCCCGCTGCGCTCTGCGCAGTCCGTGCTCGCAGTAGTCCTCGCTACGGGCGGTACAGCGTCACCTCGCGAGTTGCGCCGCCGGCGACGGCATTGAGCCAGATGACAGCGTCGTCCGCGGCAACGAGCCCGTAGCTCAGTCCCCGCCGCGCGAGGGGGCTCGGAGTCAGCGTCTTCGCGTCGAGAACAACGTACGGCTCTCCGGTCCCGTTGCTTTTGGCGCACGACCAGGCGAAGAAGCGCGATCCCGCAGTGACCGTGCTGCAACCTGACCCCCTCGCATCCAGCGTCCGCCGCTCTCCCGTCGTGAGATTGACGGCGACGGCTTGTGTCGTGTCGCCCGCGACGCGCGCTTCGTCGATCCAGATCGCCCAATCTCCGGAGACCGCTGCTTGGTCGATCCCGGGAAGTCCGAACACCACGGTGTCGCCCACCGGCGCTGTCGCCACGAGCTTGTCGACTCCCGAGCTGATCTCGCGCACTCGCAGCTGATCTTCGGTCTTGCCGCCGACGACGTAGACGAGTCGACGCGAGTCGAGCCCGACAGCGGCGAGCCACTCGCCTGATGACGCGATCGTCTGGACAGACGCGGGGTCGGACAGAGGGGCGACCCGCAACACGCCGGTGATCGACCCGCCTGCGCCTTCAACGAGGCGCGTCCACGCTGCATGGTCTGGACCGAGAACGACCGACCCGGAGGGCCTTCGCGGCGCGCCACCGCCCCCGCGGTAAGTCGCCGGACTCAGTGAGAAGCGATCCATCTCTATCTTCTGCCCCGTGCTGAGGTCTACGACGAGCACGTTCTCGGAGGACGCGCCACCGCCCTGGTAGGGCTCGCGGTATTCCATGAAGGCGATGCGACCGGTTGAGACCTTTTCGAGCATGAACATCGCATCCGACTCGTAGACGGTGCGCCATGGTCCGCTGGGTGCCTCCGCGCGCGAGATCTTCGATTCGTAGGGCGACGGTCCGTCCTTCGTGCCGCGCGCGACGAGCGCGCCGCGGTCGCCGAAGAACTCGATCATCTCGCGCTCGACCGGCATCGAGAAGGTCGATCCGGGGAGCACGTTTGGGGTCGTGCTCGGCGAGACCGATGCGGTTGGTACCGCGCTCGGCGATTCCGACGGGGAGGTGGTGCTCAGGCTGGCGCATGAGATCGCGAAAACCAGCGTGGAGAGTGCGAGTAATTTCATCGAGTTCATCATGATCGGTTAATCCTCAGTTGCCGACTGGCTTGGTCATGGCGGGTCCGTGATCAGTCTCAACTCAACACGACGTGTCTGTCGGCAGACTTCGGCCGCTTTAAGTCGTACGCCCTCGAGGCAGCGCAACTCGTATCCACCGCTCGATCGCTCGGGACTAGAGCACCAACCAGCCGGTCCGACTCCGCCAGTGCTTTCCCGCGCGTAGATGCGCGACGATCGCGCGCTCCAGCGTCGTGCGCTGCGGAAGGTCGTCGATCCGCGGCGTGATGCGGTGGAAGACGAACCGCAGGATGTCCGCGTCGCCGTCGTAGCCCTCGCCGACGAGCCTGAATCGGCGCCCAAAGCGCACGACGTTCGAATCGGGCGCGAGATACTCGGCGAGCTGCGGATCGAGGAGCCACGACGTGCAGATCGCGAGACGCGTCGGAGTCTCGGGAAAGTGACGCGCGAAGAACGGCCGCGCCTGCGCCAGCGAGTCGTCGCACGCCTCTGGGGTGAGCGGCCCGCTCTCGGGGATGTGGATGCCGAGCGCGGGTTCACCCTCGCGGAATGCGTCCGCGACGTGCGCCGCGCGCACGTTCATACGGGTGAACTGAAGACGGCCGAGCTGATAGATCGAGCCGCGGAAATGGAGCGTGAGCCACCCGCTGGTCCGAAGGCCCCCGTCGCCGAGCAGCAGTCGATCGCGTTTGAGGTTGCGGCCGAGGTCGGAGAGCGTGGCCCACGACACCTCATCGGGAATTCCGCGCCGCGCATGGAAGCGGCGCACGTCGGCGAGCGCCGCCAGGTAGACGTAGGCGAAGAAATAGCGGCCGAGCGGTGTGGAATCCATGGCGGGCGCGGGCAGCTCGAGTGGCTCGAAGCCGCCCATGTCCGCGACAAGCGTCGCGTGCGCGCGCACGAGGGATCGCCAGGTCGTGGGGTCCGCGTCGGGCGATGGCCACGCGGCGACGATCTCGTGCTGGTCCTGTTCGTCGATGGCGAGACGTTCGAAGATCGCGGGGAGGTACGTCCGGTCGGGTAACCGGAATCCGCGGGTCACGCCATGACGCTAGTGGAGTGTGGTTACGGCGCCTTTGTGGGACTTGGGCTCGGACGTGCGCCGCCACCGAGGCCGGCGTTTCCGGTCTGGGAGCCGAAGAGCTGACCGAGAATGTTCGTCGAGCCGACGACGATCGCGGTCGCGGAGACCATCCCGGTCGTGTCGGTGGTCCCGATCACGGTGACTTGATCGTTCACCTTGAGGTCGCTGAGCTTCACGTCTGTCTCGGTCGTCTTCACGATGCGCGTCGTGGTCCCGACAAGGACGATCTGCGAGCTGGTCGCGGGTGACGCGGAGGCCTGCGCGTTCGCACCGCCCTGCCCCCGTTCCACGGCCGCGACCGTGATCGATCCGTCGTTCACCGCCAGGATGCGTCCGGTGACGGGCTGTTGCCCGGCGACCGTTCCTCCGCCGCCGCCGAACGCGCCACGGGCGCCGGATCCACCACGGGCGCCGGTCGCCCCGGTTGCGCCCGTCGTGGTGGTTGGACTCTGTGACTTGTCGAAGGTCATGCCCGCCGCGAACCCGCCCCCCGCGAGGATCAGCGCCGCGGCAATTCCGATCACGATCTGTGGTGCCTTCAATTCAAACCCCTTTGTTCGCTACTACTCGTATCTGAGTGCCTGGATCGGATGGAGCCGCGCCGCGCGCATCGCCGGGTACAACCCGAAGACGACTCCGATCGCGACCGAAACGCCGACCGCGATGATCACGGTGCCGCTTGTGATGAGAAGCGGCAGGCTCGCCGCTTGCGGAATTTGATGGACGACGAACGTGATCGCCCAGCCGAGCAGGCTGCCGATCACGCCGCCGAGACCCGTGAGCGCCTCGTTCACGGAGACCAGCATGATGTTCATGATCCCGATGCCGCCCACAAGCAGCGAGATCCCGCCGATCGCGCCGAGCAGCAGCGTGAAGGTGCCGGTGACCGAGCTGAGAGCTGCCAGGGTGTCGTTCTGGTTGGTGACCGTGAAATCGGCGCTCGCTGGATCGGCGATGTTGTGGCGCTGCAGCAGGATGTTGTTCACGTCGCTCGTCGTGAGGTCCATCGTGTCGCTCGACGTCGCCTTGATGACGATCTGCGAGACCTGATTCAGCCGCCCGGTGAGGACGTGCTCCGCGGTGGTGAGCGGAACGAGGATCTGGTCGTCCCGGATCAGGCCGAAGGTGCTGCCTTTCACACCGAGCACGCCGACGACCCGAAAGTTCAGGATCCGCGCGCGCTGAGCGCTACCGCCCTGCCCGCCCCCGCCGAACGCTTGCCGTAGCTGGATCGTTTGGCCGACCGGGTCGACGTCGCCGAAGAGGCTGGTTGCCGTCGTCGCCCCGAGGACCGCGACCTGCGCGTTCAGATTCAGGTCCGAGGTCGAGAAGAAGTCTCCGCTATCGAGGCCCCAGTCGCGCACGATGGGGTAGTCCTCGGTCACGCCGGTCACGCTCGTGTTCGTGTTCTGTCCCGCGGCGGTCACCTGCCAGCGGCCGGCCTGCTGCTCGGCCTCGGCGGCGGCGATCGAAGCGCCCAGCTGGTCCTGGATCGACCGCATGTCGTCGAGCGTGAGGTTTTGCGCTTGCGCCCCCGCGCCCTTGAGCCCGTTGTCGCTTCCAAACGAGGGCGAGACGGTGACCAGGTTCGAGCCCAGGTTGAGGATCGTGTTCTGGACGCTCTGCGACGCGCCGTTGCCGACGCTCACCATCGCGATCACCGCGGCCACTCCGATGATCACGCCGAGCATGGTCAGGGCGGACCGCAGCTTGTTGACGACGAGCGACTGGAGCGCCGACCGGAATGAGTCGTAGAGCTTCATTCGGCCGCGCCGATCCCGACGGTGAGCTCTTCCTCCGCCCGACGCGGGTGAGGGACGAGCTCGTCACGCGCGATGAGGCCGTCGCGCATGCGCACGATGCGTTTGGTGTGCGCGGCGACGTCCGGCTCGTGCGTGACCATCACGACGGTCTTGCCGAGGTCGTTGAGGCGCTGAAAGATCGAAAGGATCTCCGCGCTCGATCGCGAGTCGAGATTCCCCGTCGGCTCGTCC
Organism: Chloroflexota bacterium; assembly: GCA_005883775.1. Classification (GTDB taxonomy): domain Bacteria; phylum Chloroflexota; class Limnocylindria; order P2-11E; family P2-11E; genus 3-1-20CM-2-70-9. The sequence continues at coordinate 16,220 of VBEU01000038.1, forward strand.
GCGAGGATCATCGACGGGTCGTTCAGGAGCGCGCGCGCGATCGCGACGCGCTGCTGCTGACCGCCGGAGAGCTCGCTCGGGCGGTGGTGGATCCGGTCGCCGAGGCCGACCTGCTCGAGCGCAGCGAGCGCGCGCTGCCGCCGCTCTTTGCGGTCGCCGCCGTAAATGAGCGGCAGCTCCACGTTCTCGATCGCGTTCAGTCGCGAGAGCAGGTTGTAGGTCTGGAACACGAAGCCGACGTGCTTGTTGCGGATCCCGGCCAGCTGATTGTCGGAGAGCTTTCCGACGTTCTCGCCCGCGAGCACGTAGGTGCCGCCGTCGGCCACGTCGAGGCAGCCGAGCACGTTCATGAGCGTCGACTTGCCCGAGCCCGACGGGCCCATGATCGCGACGAACTCCGCGGGGCGGATGTCAAGGTCCACGCCGCGGAGCGCATTCACCGTGATCTCACGCCCGATGCGGTAGGTCTTCGTGATGCCGCGAAGCTGGACGACGCTCTGGATCATCGGCCGACGATGACCGGTCCGCCGCCGCCGAAGCCGCCGCCGCCCGCGCCCGGTCGCGCCGTCGCGGTCGCGCGTGCCGCCGGGAGCACGGCAAGGTCGCCTTCCGCGACTCCACTTATTACCTCGGTCGTGGTGTCGTTTGAAATGCCGAACACCACGTCGGTATCGACGGCCTCGCCGTCCTTCAGGATCTGCAGGTAGCGCCGGCCGTTCGTCGTGCGGATCGCGAGGTTCGGCACGGTGAGGACGTTCTGCCGGCTCGCGATGATCACGGTCGCCGTGCCGGTCATGCCCGGCTTCACCTGTGAGTTCGGAAGGTCGATCGTCACGTCAATGCCGTACACCGGCACGCCGGACTGGATCGTCGCCACCGGATCGAGCGAGGTGACGCGCCCGGTCATACGTCCCGCCGTGGAGACCGCGTCGACGGCCACGTTTGCCACGAGCCCGAGCTTCACCTTGGCGACGTCGCTCTCGCCGATGGTCCCGTGCAGGACGAGCGAGGTCGTGTTCGCAAGCACCATGAAGGGATTGGCCGCGGTCTCGCCCACCTGCGAGGCGATCGAGGCGACCACCCCCGAGGACGGCGCCGTGACGACGGCGTTGTCGAGGTTGGCCTGCGCGGTCTGCACCGCGCTGGCGGCGTTATCTACGCTCGCCTGCGAGTTCGTGAGGTCGTAGGGCTTCGAGTTCAGGGACGTCTGCGCCGAGTCGATGGACTGCTGTCCGCGCTGCGCCGTGGCGCTCACGTTCTGGGTCGCTGTCGCGATCGAGCCGCCGATGGCGTCGTTCATCGTGCTCACGTAGCTCGTCGCCTGCGAGATCTTCAGCTTGACCGTGGAAACGTTCTGCTGCTGGGCGCCCACCAGCGTGTATAGGGTCGCCAGGTCCGCGCGCCACTGGTCGAACGGGTCGTGAAGAGTCTTCGTCGATTGGGTGTTCAGGGAGGCCTGCGCGGTCGTCACGGCCGTCTGGACCGTGCCAAGGACGGCCGACGTCGTGTCGAGCGCATTTGTCAGGCGCGACGTCGCGATGGAGTAGTTGGTCTGCGCGAGCTGGAAGCTGGACGCGATGCTGGTCGTGTCGTTACCGGCGGCCAGCGCGTAGTCGAAGTCGGCCACGACGGAGAGCAGCGCGCTTCGAGCGCTCAGGTAATCCGCCAGAGCGGGCGAGAGCAGAGTGACCGAGTTCGCGCGTGCGTTCTGCAACGCCGGGGAGTTCGCGCCGCTGATCGCGTTCAACGCACTCCGCAGATCGCCGGTATCGCCGCCGCCAACGATCCTGCTCATCTCCGCGATGAGCGTGTCGACCTGCGACTGGATCGTGCCCAGGCTGTCCTGGAAGCTCGAGATTCCGCCGTTGGCGTTGTCGGTGAACGAGGTGAAGCTCGATTTCGCCGAGACGTAGTTGGTCGTGAGCTTGTTGAGCGCGGCCTGCGCCGTCGCCAGATCCTGCGCGGCCTGCTGGCGAGCCTGGTTCAGCGCCTTCTGCGCGTCGCTGGTCGTGGAAGCGGTGCGGTTGTAGTTGTTCTGCGCGCTCACGAGATTGGCTTGCGCCTGCGCGAGCGCGGTCTCAAGGTCCGTCGTGTCGAGCTTCGCGAGGGCCTGGCCGGCGATCACCTGCTGGCCCACGGACACATAGATCTCCGAGATCTTGCCCGTGCTCTTGAAGCTCATCTTGGTCTGGTTCATCGCGGCGACCGATCCGGAGACCGCGACGCTCTGAATGACCGAGCCTTTTGTCACCGCTTGCGTGCGCAGCTCCGTCTTCGCCGCGGGAGCGTTCGCGCGGGATACAAAGACCGCGCCGCCCGCGATGAGTCCGACCAGGGCGAGGGCGAAGATCCGACCTGGCCAGGTCATCAAGATTCCTCTAAACACGGTCATCGCTCGTTCCCCCCTCGTGGATCAGCGTTTCATGTCGCGGTCTGCGATCGCGTCGCGTGCGTCAAACGCGCGGTGAGCACCGCACCGAGTGCGTAGGCGAGGGCGCCGATGACCGCCGGGGCGCCCAGATATGGGATCTGCCATGAGATATAGATAAAGGTGGCGCCTAAGAGGGCGATGAGAGGCGCGGGAACGCGTCCGGCGTAACGGCGGAGGCCCCGGAGCTGGAAAAGGACGTCGCCCAAGCGCCAGGAAGCGGCGGCGAACCCCACGAGCGTCGCGAGCCCGACGAGGACGAGGACGACGCTGAACGCGGCCAGGCCCACCTGGAGCGCCGCGGGAACCCCGACCAGACCGGCGTTACGAAGCGTCGCGACGGAGCCCAGGAAAACGATCCACGCGAGCGCGGCCGCGGACGCCCCGACGCCGATGACGGCCAGGCCACTCAACAGGACACGAAGTTGCGACCGCCAGCCACCGAGCGAGGCGCGGTAGGTGCCCACGACCTGGTCGCGCGCGAGCACGAGCGCGGCGGAGGTCGCGAGGAGCGTGAGGAGGTAACCGGCGGCATCCCGTGCCGTGTCGGTGAGCCCGCGCTGGACCGGGACGATCGGCTGGAGCGCTCCCGGCAGACCACGCTGGGCCTCGCCCACCGAGCGTGCCGGCGGCGGCGAGTTGCGAGCATCGAAGAAGATCCGCCGCTCCGCCGACGCCACTGTCCCGAGAGAGGCGGCGAGAAGGATCGCCGAGACAGCGACCGCGAGCATCACCGCGCCGAGGACGATCAACGCGTCGCGCTGCTTCATCTGGAGGTCGTGATCCGTCGCGGTGGCGCCGCGATCGCGGCATGTGCCGCGATGAGGCTCGCGACCCCTATGAGGACGAGCGCGAGCACCGTCGCGCCGTCGATGAAGAAGAACGCGTCGGCGCTGTCCGCCGCCGCCGTCACGATCACGTTGTTCAGGGCTGCACTGAACTCGTCACCGTGCGCCCAGAGCTGCTGAGCTAGAAAAGCGAGCGAGGGAAGCGCGAGCGCGGCGGCGACGATCCACTCCCACGTCATACGCCCGGGGCTTGCGACCTGGCGCATGACTGCATCGCGGAAGCCGAGCGGAAGGGCGCGCGGCGGAACGCTTGCGAGCAGCTCGTGCGTGCCGCGCTCGACCGGTTCGAGATCTGGTGGGGCGAAACGGCTCATGCGGTCTTCCCTCTCACGCGCGCGGCGATTCGCACTTTGAGCGCGGCCCGCGCGCGATGCAGATGCGTCTTGACCGTGCCGAGCGGTATACCCAGGGCATCGGCCACCTCTTGATAGGAGAGCTGTTGCATATGGCGAAGGGTCAGCGCGGCGCGATACGCGGCCGGCAGGTCGGCCATCGCGGCCACCACCTCGGCGACCTCCTCGCGGCGAACGGCGGTCGCCTCGGGCCCTTCATCGATCTCGGCGGAACGCTCGGGAAGCTCGTCAACAGGCGTCTCGCGAGCGTGCCAGCGCTGGACGTGGTTGAGGCTCGCGTTGGTCGTGATCCGGTAGAGCCACGGACCGAACGGCAATGTCGGGTCGTACTGGTGAAGAGCGCGATAGGCGCGGATGAAAGCCTCCTGTGCGCAATCGTTCGCCGCGTCGGCGTCCCCGGTGATCCGGAGCGCGATGTTGAACACCCGTCCTCCATATCGTTCGACCAAAGCGGCGTAGGCGTCCGCCTCACCGGCAAGACACGCCTTGACGACGTCCTGGTCGGTGTGGGTCAGAGATGCCTCCGCCGGTCCCGGCCAGGAGCTCGGGTCACTCGGACTACCCGCTCGGCCGGGGCGCTGTTTCGCTATTCTCGGGCCGCTCCATGGACATGACCTGGCTCGGTCACGCCTGCTTTCGTATGCGCGGTCGCGAAGGTGTCGTGCTGGCCGATCCGCCCGACCCCAAGTCTGGGCACGCCATCCCCAAGACTGACGCGGCGATCGTCACCATCTCCCACGAGCACCCCGGACATTCGAGTCTCAAGTCGGTCGGGGGCGAGCCGGTGGTGCTCCGGGGTCCCGGCGAGTACGAGGTCCAGGAGGTCCTGGTGACCGGTATCGCGACGTTCCACGACGACTCCAAGGGCTCCGCTCGGGGACGCAACACCGTGTTCGCGATCCGCCTGGACGACCTTGTCATCTGCCACCTTGGCGATCTGGGACACGAGCTCCCGGCGGCGGACCTCGAGCGGATCGGCGACGTGGACATCGTGCTCGTGCCCATCTCCGGCGGCGACGTCAACCTCACCGCGGCGAAGGCGGCGGAGATCATTCACCAGCTCGAGCCGAAGGTCGTCGTGCCCATGTCGTACGACCCGGACGCCAAAAAAGACACGCACGCGCCCTTCGACCGCCTCCTGCACGAGCTCGGCGTGAAGGAGTTGACGCCGGTAGCCAAACTGTCGGTGACTCGCAGTTCGCTGCCTGAGAACGTGCAGGTGGTCGCTCTCGACTCGCGAGCGCGCTGAGGGAGGAGATCATGGGGACCTTGCGGTACCGCCCGGAAATCGGGTGGCTGCTTCAGATCGCGATGGTCATCTTCGTCGCCACAGTGCTGATCGGCATCGCAAACGGCACGAAGGTGTTCGGGACGCTCGATCGCAACGTCCTGCTAACACACGTTCACGCTGGCACGCTGGGCTGGATCACTCTCGGAGTGGCGGCCGCGTGTCTTTGGATCTTCGGTGGCACGGCTCCTCGAGCGGCGAACGAAGGGTTCGCTCGCGGCTTGGTCATCGCGCTCGCGGGAAGTATCCCGCTCTACGTCATTGGTTTCTGGAGCGGGAGCTTCGTAGCTCGGGCCGCGCTCAGCACACCGGTCTTCGTCGCGATCATCGTCCTTCTCGGCTGGTCGATCAGGGAGGGGCGACGCATCGGCCTTGGACGCCTGAGCACCCCGCAGCTGTCCACGATCGCGGGCCTGACGTCCCTGGTCATCGGTTCATCGCTCGGTGTGTACGCGCAGTTCGCGTTCGCGACGGGCCAGCAATTCGACCCGATGAACATCATCGGTGGCCATGTGACGGCGCAGGTCGTTGGGTTCCTCCTGCTGCTCGGCATGGGCCTGATCGAGTACTGGCACAGCCCCGAGCCGACCCCGGCGTCTTGGGCGGGCCGCATCCAGGTGGGTCTCCTCTTCTTCGGAGCCCTCGGGATCGCCCTGGGGTTCGCGCTCGGACAACCCCAAGCCGCCGGCGGCGCGGTGCTCCTCGAAGTTCCCGCGCTCGTGATCTTCCTCATCAGGGTTGGCTGGTCGGCCATGCGCTCAAGCTGGACGCGCGCCGGCAGTGGACGTCATGCGGCGGTCGCCGTGCCGTTCCTGATCCTGAACG
>VBEU01000039.1 GCA_005883775.1 Chloroflexota bacterium
TTCTCGCATTGGCAGGACCAGCAGGTCACCGAGGCCGAGCGCTACAAAATACTTGAGGACGAGCTGCAGGACGTCATCCGCGAGCTGCTCATTTTCGGTCTGCACGTGCACATCGGGATCCCGGACCGCGAGGCTCGCGTCGAGGTGATGAACGAAGCGCGCTACTTCCTGCCTCATCTCCTTGCGATCTCGACGTCATCGCCGTTCTGGCTCGCGCGCAATACCGGCCTGAAGTCCTACCGGCAGGTCATCTGGGGCCGCTTCCCCCGCACCGGGACCCCGCCGGACTTCTCGAGCTACGACGAGTACGAGAACTTCGTGGAGCTCCTCGTGAAGACCGGGTCGATCGACAACGGCAGGAAGATCTGGTGGGATCTGCGGCCGCACGCGTTCTTCCCCACGATCGAGTTCCGCGTCTGCGACGCGGCCACGCGTATCGAGGAGACGCTGTGCATCGCCGCGCTCGTCCAGGCCATCTGCGCAAAGCTCCTGGTGCTGCGAGAGAAGAACCAGGGGTTCCGGCGCTACCTGCCGAGCCTCATCCAGGAGAACAAGTGGCGCGCGATGCGCGGCGGCATGGACGCGAAGCTCATCGACTTCGGAAAGCAGACCGAGGTGCCGATGAAGGACCTCTCGGTTGAGCTCCTCGAGTTCATCGACGATGTCGTCGACGTACTCGGTTCGCGCAAGGAGGTCCAATACCTGGAGACGATCGCGCGCGAGGGGACCAGCGCGGACCGTCAGATCCGCGTGTGGAAAGAGAACGGCCACCTGCACAAGGTGGTCGATCTCGTGGCGTCGGAGACCGTCGCGGGCGTTCCGGCTGTGGCGCTCTGATGCCGACGGTCACCGAAGCCGTCGAGGCCCTCGTCCAGGCGACCGTCGATCTGCCCGATTCGGAGATGGGCCGCACCTGGGTCTGGCGCGAGTACGACGACGAGGGCCTTCGGTTCTCCCTCCTGATGGCGCAACACGAGCTTCGCGACCTCGCCGTCCGGCTTGCCGCTCTGCGGCCCGCCACACCGACGCAGGCCCAGCGCATCCTCGGGCAGTACCACCATGCATATCGCGACCTGACGGGCGCCCTCGCAGGCGTACTCAATGAGGATCTCGACCGGGTGCCGCGAGAAGGTGAGTGGCCCCTCCGCGAGGTCCTGCGGCACATGCTCGGTGCCGACCACGGATTCCTCGGCGTCATCCGCTTCGAGTTGTCGCCGGAACGCCCGCGTGATGCGAAGGATGCCGAGGAACGTATGAGCTTGTGGCGTGACGAGCACGGATATCGTGGCCCGGCGGCCCTCGAAGGTGATGTCGCCGCGGTTCGCAACGCCCTGTACGAGATCCATCGCCGGGTCCTGCGCGAGCTCGATGACCTGACCGACGCCGATCTCGAGCGGAACGCGATGTTCTGGGACGGCCCCAAGCCCATCCGGTTCCGAATGCACCGCTTCGAGGCGCACATGATCCAGCACACGGTGCAGGTCGATAAGACGCTTGTCTGGATCGATCGCGCGCCGACGGAAGCGAAGCGTCTCGTGCGCGTCCTGTATCGCGATCTCGCCGCGGTCGAGATGCTTTCGTCGAGTTCGTTCGGCCAGAAGGAACGCGACGAGGTCGCAAAGACGATCGGCGACCGCGCCGCGGATATCGGCACGATCTAGGGCGCGGTCGCGAGATCCTTCGCGACCTGAGTGACGACGTCCCCAGCTTTCTTCAGGCGACTCTCCTCCACCACGGCGGGCTTGTCCGCATACACGTGAAGGATGTAATCCCGAGTGCCTATGAGGACGGCAGGAACCCGTCGGCGCGCGAAGCTCGTCTGGTCACTTCCCCCTGAGCCGGTCGCCTCCGCGGAGACGCCGAGGCCGCTCGCGGCGTCGAGCACCCGACGCTGCAGGTCCGGCGCTTCACTCGAGACGATGAGCGTGTCGCTGCAGCAGCCGATAACGTCGAGGTTCAACACCGCGACCAGGCTCTCGACGCGGCCGGGGGCGACCGCCATCTGCGCGATGTACGCCTCCGAGCCGTAGAAACCTTCCTCTTCACCCGCGAACGCCACGAACACGATCGAGTGGTTGAGCGACGAGCGCGACGCGGCGAGCGCCCGCGCGACCTCGATCGTGACCGAGGGCCCCGAGGCGTTGTCGTTCGCGGCCTGGAAGACCGCACCGTTCGGGTCGGTACCGACGCCGTCGAGATGCCCACCGACGAGGACGGCACGCGCCGCGTTGTTTGGATCCGGCGAGCGGAGCACTCCGACGACATTCATCGCGTCGACGTCGTGGACCGGTGTGAGCGACACGCTCATACGCACCGTCGTCGGAACGTCGAACCCCGACGCCGGCGCACTGGAGTCGCTGCGGTGCGCGCGCACGAGAGCCTGAGCGGTCGTGAGCGTCCTCCCCGTCGGCGCGAGCAGCTGGTTCGCGACGTCTTCGCTGATCACGAAGGTCGGGATGGTCTCGCTTTGCAGGCGTGGGATATACGAGTAGCGGAAAGTCGTTCAGACCAGCGCTGCGTGCGGCGCCTCCGACCGCGGCGATCTCGGCTTCGGCCTTGCCCGAGCCCGAACGGCCGCCAACGCTTTCCGTGAAATCCACGCGCGGCTGGTACGTCTTTCCGCCGGGTCCCGTGAGCGTCGACATCTCGGTAAGGTCGACGACTGGCATGGTGAAGTGCTGGAAGAACGTGCCGTCGTCGCCGATGGGGTCGAGCCCGATCTCGCGGAATCGGTCGGCGACGTAGCTCGCGGCGTCGCGATACCCGGCCGAGCCGGAGTAGCGGCCACCGCGGGCGGGATCCGCTAGATAGTTGACGTGAGCCTTCGCTCGGGCGGCGTCGAACTCAGTTGCGACGGGGGCGGCAACTCCTGACGCGGTCGGAGTGCTGGTCGCGGGCGCCGGCGATGCGCAGCCGGCGAGCGCGATCGCCGCGGCGAGCCAAAACGCCCGGAGGCGCCTCACTTGCCCCCGCTTTCCTCCATGCGGCGGAGCTCCTCGGCAACGACGACATCCGGGTCGAGCTTCTTGAACAGCGGCTCCGGCGTGCGGAGCTTTTGCCCCACGGGTAAGCCCGGCGGTGCCCAGGTCCCGACCGACTTTGTGTAATCGCCGGTGAGCACGTCGTGCGTCAAGCCGTCGGATTCACGGACCGTCCGCCGTTCCGGGGCGCCCGCAACTCTCCCGTCGTAGCCGAGATACTCGTGCAGCTTCTGGCTCGAGAAGGGGAGGATGGGAGCGAACATCACCTTCAGAGCATCCACCGAGCGGAGCGCGACGTACAGAACAGTTCCGGCTCTTTCTCGATCGGTCGCGATGAGCTTCCACGGCTCGTTCTCGGTGAGGTACTGATTGACGAGCGCGGACAGGTGCAGCAGCTCCTGCAGCGCTGAGCGAAATCGGGCGGCCGCGAGATCCTCGCCGACCTTGCTGAATCCGGACTCCACGGTCTCGATGAGGACCTCATCGTCCGGGGTGAGCCGGCCCGGCTGAGGGACCTGGCCAAAGCGCCGGTGCGCGTTTACGAGTGTGCGATGCGCGAGGTTTCCCCAGGTCGCGACGAGCTCATCGTTATTGCGGCGAACGAAGTCGGCCCACGTGAAATCGCTGTCCTGCGTCTCGGGACCGGCCAGCATCAGGTAGAAGCGCAGCGCGTCGGGGTCATAGCGCGACAGAAAGTCGTTGACGTAGATGACCACCCCACGGCTGGTCGAAAATCTGCGGCCCTCCATCGTCAGGAACTCGCTCGAGACGACGTTGTACGGGAGCTGCAGCGGCTCGCCCCGGCCGCCTGCGACCCGTCCGCCGTTGCCGTAGCCGAGCAGGATCGCGGGCCAGATCGTCGTGTGGAAGACGATGTTGTCCTTGCCCATGAAATAGAAATGGCGCGACTTCGGATCTTGCCACCAGTCGCGCCATGCATCGGGCCGTCCGACCATTCCCGCCCACTCGACCGCGGCGGAGAAGTAGCCGATGACCGCGTCGAACCACACGTACATCCGTTTGTCAGGGCGGTCTTCCCAACCTGGCAGTGGGATCGGCACGCCCCAGTCGATATCGCGCGTGATCGCGCGCGGCTTCAGGTTCGCGATGTAGTTCAGGGAAAAATTCCGCACGTTCGGCCGCCAATGCGATTGCTCGGAGATCCAGCGCGCGAGAGGGTCAGCGAACGCCGGCAGGTCAAGGTAAAAGTGTTCGGTCTCCTTGAAGATCGGCTTTGATCCGTCGATCTTCGAGCGCGGATCGATGAGCTGTTCCGGGTCGAGTTGGTTCCCGCAGTTGTCGCACTGGTCTCCTCGGGCATTCGGAAATCCACAGATCGGACACGTGCCTTCGATGTAGCGGTCGGGGAGAGTTCGGCCGGTGGCCTCCTGGAACGCGCCCATGGCGGTCTTCTTGATCAGATAGCCCTTGTCGTAGAGCGTCTTGAAGACATCCTGGACGACGACGCGATGGTTGTCCGTCGTCGTCCGAGTAAAGAGGTCGTACGAGAGCCCGAGCGCTCGCAGGTCTTCGCTGATGATGCGGCTGTACTTGTCGACGGCGTTGCCTACCAGGCGGTGATAGCGCGCGAAGACGTCGGAGGGAACGCCGAATCCGGCGACATGCCCGAGATGGCGCGGCCCATTCGTGTACGGCCACGCCACCGCGACAAAGATGCGCTCCGCCATCAGTGAACGTTACCCTCCCGCCGTGATCGACGCGCATGCACATCTCACCGATCGTCGTTTCGCCGGCGATCTCGCCGACGTGCTCGAGCGCGCGCGGAAGGCCGGCGTCGAGCGGATCCTCACGGCGGCGGAGGACGTTGCCTCGAGCGAGGAGGCACTCGCCCTCGCGGCGCAGCACAGCGATGTCCGCGTGGCGGTCGGTGTGCATCCGCACCGCGCCGCATCGTGGAACGTCGACGCGCTCTCGCGTCTGACCGATCTCGCACGCGACGCGCGTGTCGTCGCCATCGGCGAGATCGGGATGGACCTCTCCGGGCGGAGCTCACCGCCGGCCGTGCAGGAAGCCGCTTTCCGCGGTCAGCTCGCGCTCGCGTCGCTCCTCGACCTGCCGGTCGTGATTCACGTGCGCGACGCCGGCGACCGCGTGCGGGCGATACTCGGGGAAGGGCTCGGCGTCCGCGGGATGATCCACTGCTACAGCGAAGGGCCCGACGAGCTGCCGGCATGGCTCGAGCTCGGGCTCTTCATCTCGTTCGCGGGTACCGTCACGTATCCCGGAAGCGAGGCGCTAAAGGCCGCCGCAGTGCGAGTCCCGGCCGGTGGGCTCCTCGCGGAGACCGACGCCCCGTACCTCGCGCCGCAGAATGCCCGCGGGCGGCGGAACGAGCCTCTCTACGTGGCGGCGACGCACGCGGCGCTGGCGCGGGAGCGCGGCGCCGAGATCGGGGACCTCGCCGGGCAGATCGCCCGTAACGCCCGGGACCTCTTCGGGGGGCGTTGGGGAACCTAGCCTGCCCGCCTGACGTCTTGACTGGCAAGACCGCTGAAAGCTGGTGAAGACGATGCGCAAGCTCGCCCTTCTGATCGCGGCCCCACTGGTGTTGATCGCTGCCTGCTCAGCCGCGAGTACCACGACTCAGGGACGCGGGTCGGAGGTCGGCGCGCCGGCGCCGGGCGCTGTCGACTCGGGCTCCGGCTTCAGCGTCAATGCCGCCAGCGCTCCCGACAAGGGCATCCCGACGGTCGTCGTCAGCGCCGACCGCAACCTCATCCTCACCGCGAAGATCGACATGCGCTCGAAGGACCCGTGGGCGACAAGCGACCGCGCCCAGGCCATCGCAAGCGGCCTAGGCGGCGATGTCCTCAACCTGACCCAGAGCGGCAGTGGTGACACGCGGAGCGCCAGCCTCACCATCCGAGTCCCATCGAGCCGCTTCGCCGACGCTTTACAGCAGCTGCGGACCCTCGAAGGCGAGATCCAGACTTCGGGCGTGAGCGCCCAGGACGTCACCGACCAGTTCGTCGACCTGCAGGCGCGTCTCGCCGCCAAGCAGGCGGAGGAGCAGCGCTACATCGCCATCTTGAACCGGGCGAACACGATCGACGAGATCCTGAAGGTGGACGCGTCGCTCTCCAACGTTCGCACGCAGATCGAGCAGCTCACCGGTCAGATCAACAGCATCAAGCAGCGGACCGACTACTCGACGATCTCGATGTCCATCTCGACCATCGCCGTCCTCCCTGGCGACACGACGACCAAGGCCTGGGATCCCGCAAAGACCGTGACCCGCGCGCTCGCTGCGCTTGGCGCGATGATGCAGGTCTTTGCCGACGTCGTGATCTGGCTCGTCGTCTTCGGATGGCTCCCTCTTCTCGCGCTCGCCGCCGTGGTATTCGCAACGCGGATGCGCCGCCCGACAGCGCCCCAGGCACCGACCGCCTAACCAAGCACCTCGCTCTTCACGACGAGCCCGCCTTCGGCAAGGCGGGCTCTTCGTTTTGCGTCGGCGCTTTGCGGAACTACCCTCCGACCGTGCGCCCACCGGCCGACGCGATCGCGACGCTCTCGCTCATCGTCGGCGCCATCGCGCTCCTCATCTTCATCGGTGTCGAGGGCGCGCTCGTGTACGCGATCTGGCGCTATCGCGCAGCGCGGCACGTCGCCGGAGAACCCGCGACCTTCGAACGCAACCGTCGTCTCGAGATCGCGTGGACCGCGGCGCCCGCCGTCATCCTCGCCGTGGTCTTCGTCCTGACGCTCGGCACCATGGCCGAGATAAACGGCGCGGGGGTCGCGCCGGCCATGCGGATCGCCGCCACCGGCCATCAGTGGTGGTGGGAGTTCAGCTACGCGGGTGTGGCGACCGCGAACGAGCTGCACATTCCCGTCGACACACCAGTCGACCTCGAGCTCACCTCGGCCGACGTGATCCACAGCTTCTGGGTACCCGAGCTTGGTCCGAAGATGGACATGCTCCCCGGCGTGACCAATCGTCTTCGGCTCTTCGCCCGCCGCGCCGGCTCGTACGATGGGCAGTGCGCCGAGTTCTGCGGCATCGAGCACGCCTGGATGCGGATCCGTGTCGTCGCGCAGTCGCGGGCCGAGTTCGACACATGGCTGAGCGCGCAGGCGGCACCGGCGCCGCACGGCAGTGAAGGCGAGCGTGTCTTCCTCGCGAACATCTGCGTGAACTGCCACGCCGTCCGCGGCACGTCGGCGGCGGGGACGGCCGGCCCCGACCTCACGCACGTGGGCGCTCGCACGATGATCGGTGCGGGGGTCCTTCCGAACGACGTGGCGCGGATGCGCGCGTGGCTCGCCGATCCAGAGCGGTACAAACCGGGCACGCTCATGCCGAGCGTGCCTCTCTCGGACGCTGACCTCGACGCGGTCGCCGCGTACCTCGTGAGCCTGCGATGACCGCGATACCGCTATGGGTCCGCCGGCCGGCCGGCGAACGCGTCGGCTGGCTCCGAACCGTCGACCACAAGGAGATCGGCGTCCTCTACATCGGCATGGGGGTCGCGTTCTTCGCCCTCGGCGGGCTCGAGGCTCTCCTATTGCGTGCGCAGCTGGCCACACCGGAAGAACGCTTTCTCGATCCCGAAACCTTCAATCAGGCTTTCACCGTGCACGGCCCTGTCCTTCTGGCTGTCGCTCGCGGGTGGGATCGTGCTCTATTTCAGCTTCCTCGCCGGAGGCGCCCCCGACACCGGATGGTTCTCGTACGCCCCGCTCGCCGAGCGAGCCTTCGCGCCCGGCACGGGCGTCGATTACTACATCGTCGGTCTCGCGGTGAACGGCGCCGGCACGATCATCGGCGCCATCAATCTGGCCGTGACGATCCTGCTGATGCGCTGCCCGGGCATGGCTATCTCGCGCGTCCCGCTCTTCGTCTGGATGACTCTGATCACGAGCATCCTCATTCTCGGCGCCTACCCCGCGCTCACGGCGGCGCTGGTCATGCTTCTCGTCGACAGAGGGCTCGGCGGCCATTTCTTCGATCCGGCCGGCGGTGGCCAGGCGGTGCTGTGGCAGCACCTCTTCTGGTTCTTCGGACACCCCGAGGTCTACATCATGATCCTGCCGGCGATGGGGATGATCTCGGAGGTCATCCCGGTCTTCAGCCGGAAGCCGATCTTCGGCTACGCCTTTGTCGCGGGCTCGAGCGTCGCGATCGCCTTCCTGTCCTTCGGCGTGTGGGCGCACCACATGTTCGCGGTGGGTCTAGGCGATACCGAGAACGCGATCTTCTCCGCGACGAGCATGCTCATCGCGATACCGACCGGCGTGAAGATCTTCAACTGGATCGCGACGATGATCGGCGGCCGCCTTCGCATGACGACAGCGATGCTCTTTGCGGTCGGCTTCATCGCGATGTTCGTCATCGGCGGCCTCTCGGGCGTGTCGCTCGCCGTGGTTCCGATCGACCTCGCCGTCACCGACAGCTACTACGTCGTGGCGCATCTGCATTACGTCCTCTTCGGAGGGACCATGCTCGGCATCTTCGCCGGCGCGTACTACTGGTTCCCAAAGATGACCGGGCGGCTCCTCGGCGAAGTCCTGGGCCGGTGGCATTTCTGGACGGCGTTCGTCGGGCTCAACCTCACGTTCCTGCCGCAGCACTGGCTCGGCGCCGTCGGGATGCCGCGGCGGGTGTTCACGTACGCGGCCGACACCGGCTGGGGTCCGCTGAATCTCATATCGACGATCGGCGCGGCGATCCTCGCCATCGCGATCGCGATCTTTTTCGTGAACGTCGTCCGCAGCCTGCGTTCCGGTGAGATCGCCGGAGACGATCCCTGGGACGCGTTCACGCTCGAATGGTCCACCACGTCGCCGCCGCTACCCGAGAACTTCGCGACCATTCCGGCCGTGACCGGACGTCGCCCGCTCTGGGATCGCAAGCATCCCGAGCTGCGAGACGCGCGATGATCGCGGCTCGGCCCGCCGTCGCGACGAATCGGACGCTTCTCGGCGTCGTCATTTTCATCGCGTCGGAGTCGATCTTCTTCCTCGCGATCGTGCTCGCCTACATCGCGTACCGCGAGGCCGGGCTCGCGACCGCGAAGGCGACGCTGGACCTTGGCCGGACCGCGATCTTTTCCCTCGCGCTCTTTGGAAGCAGCGCGACGATGATCGGCGGCCGCCTTCGCATGACGACAGCGATGCTCTTTGCGGTCGGCTTCATCGCGATGTTCGTCATCGGCGGCCTCTCGGGCGTGTCGCTCGCCGTGGTTCCGATCGACCTCGCCGTCACCGACAGCTACTACGTCGTGGCGCATCTGCATTACGTCCTCTTCGGAGGGACCATGCTCGGCATCTTCGTGGGCATGTACTGGCACTTCGTCGACGCGGTGTGGGTCGTCGTGTTCAGCGTCGTCTATCTGGGGACGCTGTTATGAACGGACACCCCCCGACGCACGGGCCGGCCCCGTCCATCTGGCCGGTGACGCTCGCGACCGGTGTTGGCCTCGCCGCGGTGGGCGTCCTGACGAGCCCCATCGTCGTCGCTGCCGGCGCGCTGATCGTGGCGGCGGCTTTGATCGGATGGGTGCGCGAAGCCCTCGACGAGGCCGCGCCGTGAACGAGATCTCACGCCGACGGTTCCTCTCGCGCATCACGCTTGCGCTCACCGCCTTCATCGGCGGGATCGTCGGTCTCCCCATCCTCGGGTATCTCCTCGCGCCACTTTTTAGCGCGCCCACCGACGAGCTCGTGCCGGTGGGCGCGATCACGGATTTCCCGGTCGGCGAGACGAAGCTCGTGTCGGTCCGCGACCCGAGCCCGCTCGCGTGGGCGGGTCAGACCGCGGACACCGCGCTCTGGGTGCGCCGCCGTGAGCAGAGCGGACCGCAGATGTTCCAGGTCTTCAACGTGAACTGCACCCACCTGGGATGTCCGGTGAACTGGCAGGCCGGAGCGAAGCTTTTCCTCTGCCCGTGCCACGGCGGCGTCTTCTACAGCGACGGCACCGTGGCCGGCGGGCCGCCGCCACGGCCGCTCTTCGAACGCGAATGGGAGGTGAGCGGCGATCGGCTTCTCGTGCGCCAGCAGCCGCTCCCGACGGTCAAGCAGGGATGAGCCGGCTGCGGGAAGCGGGGAAGCTGCCGGGCCGTGTGGTGACATGGCTCGGCGAGCGCTTCGAGCTCGAGGACTCGGTCATGGCGGTCCTGCGCCATCCGGTGCCGCGCGAGCTCGAACGGCCGGTCGGGTGGTGGTACGTGCTGGGTAGCGCCACGCTCGCCGTCTTCATCGCGCAGGTGGTCACCGGTGTCGGCCTCGCGATGACGTACGTGCCTGCGCCGAACAGCGCGTACGACTCGCTCCAATTCATCAGCCACGGGGCAAGCCTCGGAGCGGTCGTCCGCGGGATGCACTACTTCGGCGCCGGCGCGATGGTGATCCTCGTCCTTGCGCACATGACCCAGGTCTATCTCTTCGGCGCCTTCAAGTTCCCCCGCGAGGCGAACTGGCTCACCGGATCGCTCCTCCTTCTTGCGACGCTCGCGATCATCGGCGAGTGGCTGACACGCCTGATCGTCGCGGGGAACAACGTCGGCGGCGCGACCCTCACGCGCTTCTACGCCACGCACGTGTTCCTGATCCCCGCCGCCATCTTCGGCCTCATCGGCATGCACCTCTATCTGGTCGTGAAGCGCGGGATCTCCGAGCCACCGGTAGCGGGCCTGCCGGTCGACCCGCCGTCCTATCGCGCGCGCTATGCCGAGATGCTGCGTCGCGGTATCCCCTTCTGGCCCGACTCCGCCTGGCGTGACGCCGTGGCGGCGGCGGCCGTCGTGGCCGCGGTCGTGCTGCTCGCCGCGATCCTGGGCGCGCCTGATCTCAACAAACCCGCGGACCCGACGAATGTCGTGGCCGATCCGCGGCCCGACTGGTATTTCCTTGGGTACTTCGCGATCCTCGCGCTGATCCCGCCGGCGACCGAAGCTGTCGTCATCGTCGGGCTTCCGCTCTTCGCGTTCACGTTCCTCTTCCTGGTACCGCTTCTCTGGCCCGATGGAGAGCGACACTGGTCGCGGCGGCCCGCCGCGATCGCGGCGGTCGCTCTGCCCTTCATCGCGTATGCGGCGCTCACCGTGGCCGGGATCGAATCGCCGTGGGTGCCGAAGCTCGAGGGCGGAACCCTGCCCGGATCCGTGACGCAGGGTCTGACCGAGCCCGCGCGCCGCGGGAGCGACCTGTTCGTTTCGAAAGCGTGCGTGGCGTGCCACGCGATCGAAGGGGCGGGCGGTCGGCGCGGGCCGGACCTTAGTCATGTCGGCTCGCGCTTGAATCGCGACCAGCTCACCGCACGGATCGCGACCGGAGGTGGCGGTATGCCCGCGTTCGCCGGGAGCCTCACACCGAACGAGTTGGATGACCTCGTTACGTTCCTTACGACGCGCCGGTAGCCGTATCGCCGTGCGTTGCGTCGAGTTTGACAACTGCGGGAACAGACCGGGACCGTAGCCTCCGCCGATGCCCCTGTCGCGGTACGTTTGCATCGGCCTGGTCTCCGCCGCCGCCCTCCTCTTCCAGGTAGCGCAGACCCGACTCTTCAGCGCTTCGTACGGCTATCACCTGACGTATCTCGTGATCAGCGTGTCGCTTCTCGGAGTGGGCAGCGGTGCGACCCTGAGCGGCATTTTCGACTCGCGCCCGAGACGTCCGGGGGTCGCCACTCTCGCCCTCGCGGCGGCGGCGAGCGCCGTTGCCGCACTCCTCCTCGAAACGCACATCGACCCGGGTGTCGCGCTGGCTGCAGCCATCCTGATCGCATACGTCGCGGGAGCCCTGCCATTCGTCTTCGCGAGCTGGATCGTCGTTCGCAGCCTGCGCCAGGACCCACGCCGCGCAGGCCGTCTCTATTCCGCGGACTTAGTGGGCGCCGCCGCCGGGAGCCTTCTCGCCTTCGCGGGTTTGCCGCTGCTTGGTGGGCCCGGCTTGTATGGCGTATCCGCGAGTCTCTCCGCGCTCGCCGCGCTTGCCGTTGCCGGCCTCCGAATGCGGACCATCGCGGGCGTCGTCGCGGCGTCGGCCATGACCGTCGCGTTGACGTTGGCCGGTGACGCGATCGCTCCCCCGCAGAGTGGACCGGCCAAAAGACCGGTGTACGGCGAAAACATCACGCACCTTGCGACCCGCTGGGATCCACACGCACGGGTCGATGTCCTCTACTACGACGGACTTGCGGCCGGCGAGATGTATCGCAATCTGATCGATCCCGCTTACGCCGCGTCGCGCCCCGATGCGGACTTCATGCTGCTCGACCAGAGCGCAGCCACGCAGATCCTCGAGGGATCAGGCGACATGAGCGTTCTTCGTGCCAGCATCATCGCCGCTCCCTACGAGCTGCTGACACGACCTCACGTCCTGATCATCGGCCCCGGCGGCGGCATCGATATTCAGAACGCGCTCATTCACGACGCCTCGCGGGTCGACGCGGTCGAGGTGAATCGGGGCGTCTCCGCGCTGATGCGCGGTCCCCTCGCCGCCTACAGCGGTCACGTGTACACCGGCGATCGTGTGAGCGTCGTGGACGACGAGGCACGGAGCTACATCAGGCGGTCGTCGGACCGGTACGACCTGATCCTCATGACGGTCGTCGACAGCTATGCCGCGCTGGCGAGCGGCGCCTATGCGCTCTCCGAGAGCTACCTCTACACGGCAGAGGCTTTCGATGATTATCTCGGTCACGTAGCGGACCACGGCGAGTTGGCAGTCGGGCGCTTCTATCGCGATCCGCCGGTCGAGATGCTCAACACCGCGGCTCTGGGGGTGGACGCGCTCCGCAGGCGCGGAATCGCCGACCCACTCGCACACCTCATCGTTCTGCGCTATGCGGACTTCGGGCTCCTGATCGTTCGGAGTGACGCGTTCGACCTCGCCTCGGCCGGCGCCATGCGCCAGTTCGCAGCAGAGCACGGCTTCACTGTCGCTTTCGATCCGCTCGATCGCACAGGCCCGTTCGCCGAGGATCTGGTCGGGACACCCGTGCCGGCCACTGACAACCGGCCCTTCTTCTTCGCGAACGATCCCGGAGCCCACGTGCCGGTCGCGTATCTGATCCTGTTCGGTGCGCTCATCCCCGCGGTGGTGCTGTCCTGGGGGCTGCTCCTGATTCCACTTCGCAAGGTCATGGGTGCGGCGCTCATGACCGAGCTCGGCCGGCGAACCACGATTCAGGCTCTCGCGGTCGGCTTCGGCTTCATCGCGGCCGAGATCGTCCTGCTCCAGCGACTCACGCTGTATCTCGGTCAGCCTGCGCTCGCTCTGGCGCTTGGACTCGCCGCGCTCCTTGTCGGCGCAGCTGGCGGATCAGCAGCGTCAGCCGGCGGCAGACTGGGCGTTACCCGTGCGGCGCTCGCGAGTGCCGTCGTCGTGACGGTGGCGTTCCTCGCGTTTGACCGCGTCGCGGCCGGCACTCTGGCGTGGCCGCTCCTCGCCCGAGGCGCCGCCGCGTGTCTTGTGGCCACAGCGATCGGGGTGCCTCTTGGCACGGTCTTTCCGACGGTCATCGCCTCAGCCGGCATGCGTAACGACGGTCTGGTCGCGTGGGCCTGGGCGGTCAACGGCGCCGCCTCGGTCGTCGGATCGATCCTTGCCGTCGTCGCCGCCATCGCGATCGGCTTCAGCGGGGTCGGATTCCTCGCGGCCGCTTGTTATCTCGTTGCGGCGCTTCCGGCGGTGCGAGGCGTCAGGCTGCGGACCGGCGCGGAGACCTTGCCTCAACCCACCTGAATCGCGCGCTGGGAGGTCGGTGCAGCCGCACCTCACGGCCGACGCGCCAGTAAACTCCGGCGATGGCGGACGCGCGCGTGCGACCGATGACCGAGCTCGACATTGAAGGCATCTGCCGTATCGACGAACGCATCACCGGGAAATATCGACCCGAGGTCTGGGAGCAACGGGCCGCCTATTACCTCCGCCGCGACCCCGACTCGTCGCAGGTGGCGGAGGCCGATGGCCGCGTGGTCGGCTTCATGCTCGGCGAGGTGCGCGGCGGCGAGTTCGGTCTCGAAGAGCCGACCGGCTGGGTCGAGTTCTTCGGCGTCGACCCGGCGGCGCGCGAGAAGGGCATCGGCCGCCGTTTGATCGAAGCGCTCCTCGGCCACTTTCGGGCGAAGGGCGCGCACGTCGCGCGCACGATGGTCGCGGCGCAGGACAAGGAGATCGCCGCCTTCATCGCGGCGATGGGCTTCGCCCCGGCGCCGCTCACTGCGCTGGAGAAACGGCTCTAAACCGCGCCACGGTGACCGACCGGCTCGTCGTGCTGATCGCATCGCCTCTCGAGGCCGAGCACGTCGATCGGATCCGCGCCGTCGATCCGCGCATCGAGGTCCTGCACGATCCCGATCTCTTGCCGCGGCCGCGTTATCTCTCGGACCACACCGGTTCCCCCACGACACGAACTCCAGACGAAGAGGCGAGATTCCTCGAGATGCTTCGGCGCGCCGAGGTCGTGTTCGATTTCCCTTCCGGGCATTTCCGCGACCTTGCGGCGGTGGCTCCCCGCCTCCGTTGGTTACAGGCGACCAGCGCGGGCATCGGCCAGTTCGTGCTGCGGCTCGGGCTCGACCGCACCGACATCACGTTCACGACGGCGAGCGGTGTTCACGCGCGGCCGCTCGCCGATTTCTGTTTGATGGCGATGCTCATGTTCGCGAAGAACTACGCCTTGATGGAGCGCGACAAGAACGCGAAGCGGTGGGAGCGCTACTGCGGCGAAGAGCTGACCGATAAGACGCTCGCGATCGTGGGCCTCGGCCGCGTCGGCCAGGAGATCGCGCGGCACGGAAAGCGGATGGGCATGCGCGTGACCGGAATGCGCCGATCGGACGAACCCGTGGCCGATGTCGACAAGCTCTTTGACCGCGCGGGCCTTCACGCGTTGCTTCGAGAGGCGGACTTCCTTGTGCTCGCCGCGCCACATACCCCCGAGACCGAGGGCATCATCGGCAAGGACGAGCTCGCGCAGCTCCGGCCGACCGCGGTCGTCATCAACGTGGGCCGCGGGGCGCTCCTCGACGAGGAGGCGCTGATCCGGGCGCTTGAGGAAAAGCGTCTGGCCGGCGCGGCGCTCGACGTTCTGCGCGACGAGCCACCCCCACACGACTCGCCGCTCTGGGACATGCCCAACGTGATCCTGAGTCCACACTCGGCGAGCACGGTCACGCAGGAGAACGCGCGCATCACCGAGATCTTTTGCGAGAACCTGCGCCGGTATCTCGGGGGCCAACCACTGCGCAACGTTCTTGATAAGAAGAAGCTGTACTGAGCGCTAGCGCCGGACCGCGGCCTCTTGCCGATCGAGCGCGGGCCGCAGCTCTCTCTCCCAGAAGTCGAGGAAGCCGTCCTGGTCCGGGCCGACCTGATGCAGGCCGACGTGGTCGAAGCCTGCGTCGACGCACTTCTGGATCGCTTTCACATAAGGCTCGGGGTCCGGACCGACCGGGGCATCCTTCGTCGACTTCTCCATGGTGATCGGCTCCGCCGCGGCCTCGAAGTCGGCGGGCCGGCGGATCTCCTGCGCGAGCTGGCCCCCGAGCGCGCCGGTCGGCCAGAGCTCGTGCACGAGCCGGCGCGCGGTAGCGGCATCGCGGCCCCAGCAGACCTGCACCTCGATGTATCTCGGTTTCCCCGCACCGCCGGCGCCCTCGAACTTGGCGACGGTCTCACGATTGGGCGCGCTCGAGATGAGGCCGTCGCCGATGCGCCCGGCGACCTGCGCCATCTTCGGTCCGCCCGCCGCGACATAGATCGGCGGCGGAGTCTCGCCGAGCGTATAGAGGCGCGCGTCCTCGACGGTGAAGTACGTACCGCGGAAGCTCCGCTCTCCGCCGCGGAAGAGAAGGCGCAGGACTTCGATCGCCTCCTCGAGCATCTCGCGGCGCGTCTCGAGTGGCGGCCAGCCGCGACCGACGACATGCTCGTTCAGGTTCTCGCCGGTGCCGACACCCAGGAAGAAATGACCATCGAGCATCACGGATGATGTCGCCGCAGCTTGAGCGACGACCGCCGGGTGGATCCGGATGGTCGGGCACGTTACCCCCGTGCCGACCGTGAGCTTCGTCGTCGCCGCGATGCCGCCGATGACCGACCAGACGAATGGGCTCTGGCCCTGCCGGTCGATCCATGGATGGAAGTGGTCCGAGAGCTGGACGTACGGAAAGCCCGCCTGCTCCGCACGCTGTGCGGCTCGGACGATCTCGCGCGGGCCGTGCTCCTCGCTCGAGATCCAGAATCCAATCTGCACCTGGCCGGTTGTTGCATGTGCTGGGCCACGCGCCGAGCGGTCGTGCCTCACCTCGCCCAACTCTGACTGCGCTCGATCGCGACCGTGCGAGACTGCACAGCCTTGGCCGAGCACGCCGTCATCGCCCACCTGCGGCTCTCCGAATCGGGCTTCGGGACGCCCGCGGACCGCCAGCGCATCGCGGAGCTCGAGGAGCGGCTAGAACGATCGATCAAGAAAGCGCGCGTGGGTGAGTTCGATGGGCACGAGTTCGGTGAGGGCGAATGCATCTGGTACATGTACGGGCCTGACGCGGACGTCCTCTACCGCATGGTCGAAGGGATCATCCGCGAGGCCGCGACCCAGGCCGGCTCGTTCGTGGTGAAGCGTCGCGGCGCCGCCGACGATCCCAACGCGAAGGAAGAGAAGATCCAGCTCTAGTCGCACAAGAGTTCGTCGCCTCTCGGGTGCGTGCGCCCCGGCGAACGGTATGACCATTTGTGGAGCGAACTCGGTACGCTAGTGGTGTGAAGGACGAGGTTCGCACGCTGCCGACGCAGTACCACGAGGCGATCGAGCATTGGCGGCGGCACAACTTCCCGGACTATCCGAAGCTCGCGGAGGAGTGGGACCGCTTCTTCCCGAAGGACGAGCCCTTCTGCCTCTGCGCCAAGATCGCCGAGGACATCCCCGCGGAGATCGAGGTCGGCGAACGCAAAGGCGAGGCGAAGGCCCTTGCTCCCAAGGATCTGCCGGAGGAGGCCGCTCAGCACCTTCTGATGCAGATCAAGGCGCAGGCGTCGACCGAGTTCGGATCCATCCAGCAGCACCAGGGCACGCTCGCCCGCGCGCAAGAGCCGCAGGATCACGCCTGGG
>VBEU01000040.1 GCA_005883775.1 Chloroflexota bacterium
GAGCGGCTGCGTGATCGGCGTCGCGGTGATCGCACGTCCGACCGAGAGGATCACGTCAACATCGCGGAACATCGAGTCGAGCGCGTCCATCAGGCGCGTTCGCATGCGCATGGCATGTAGGTAGTCGCGCGCCTTCGTCTCGAGCGCGGCGCGCAGTCCGGCTTTCTGGCGCGCGTCGATGAGCTGCTCGAACCGCTTGCCTTCGATGAGCTCGGCGAAGATCTCGGCCCCCTCCGAGCCGTACACCGTTTGCACCATCGGTCCGTAGGGCATTGCCGGCAGCGTCGCGCGGACGAAGCTCGGGGCGATGCGTTTGAACTCGTCCACGCCCTTCTCGAGCGCGTGCCTGGCCTCGGCCGAGGCATGCTCGGCGATGTCCTCATCGGCGAACGCGATGCGGGCTCGTTTGGCCGCGGCGGCCGCGGAACGGGCCAGCATCGGCTTGAATCGCTTCCCGCTGGTCGTGCGGTCTGCGGCATCGGCTCCAGCGATCGCCTCGAGCACCGCCGCGCAGTCTTCGGCCGTGCGCGCCATGGGTCCGAGCTTGTCGAGCGTCCATGAGAGCGCCATGGCCCCCTTTCGCGAGACGAGGCCGTAGGTCGGACGAAGTCCGGTGACGCCGCAGTAGGCGGATGGCGTACCGATCGAGCCCGACGTCTCCGAGCCGATCGCGAACGGCACGAGACCGGCCCCGACTGCGGCACCCGAGCCACTCGAGGACCCGCCGGACCAGTGCTCGACGTTCCAGGGGTTGCGGCCGGGGCCTTGAAGCGACGCACTCGGGTAGCGGTAACCGCCACCGCCGGCGAGCTCGACCATCGCGAGCTTCGCGGCGAGAACGGCGCCGCTCTTCTTGAGCTTCGCGACGACGGTCGCGTCCTCGCCGATGATCTGATCGCGATAAGGCGGGGCGCCCCACGTCGTCGGCGCGCCGCGAGCCGCGAGCAGGTCCTTCGCGCCGTAAGGGATCCCGGTGAGCGGCCCGCCTTGCTTTTTCGCGATCGCGACATCCGCGCGCTTCGCCTCGTCCAGCGCACGCTCGGTGGTGAGCGCGGCGACGGCGTTGTACTTCGGTCCGAGCTTGCCGAGAAGGTCGAGCGAAGCGCGCGCGACCTCCACCGCGGAGATACGTCGCTTACGAAGCGCCGCGGCGAGCTCCGCGGCCGTACAGAAGCGAATTTCGGCGAAGGTCAATCCGGTGTGAAGACCGTCGGAGGCTCCGTCTCGATCGGGATGCGTTGCGCGCGCAGCTCCGTCGCCGCTTTCTGCACGATCTCACGCGCTTCGTCGGCGAGCCGCGCGGGATCATCGATGTTTCGCTCGTCCGGAGGCATCGTGAGTGCGGAGGATAGCGTGCTAGGCTCGGCCAAGGAGTCGAAGGCCGTGCAATACCGCCGTCAAAGCCTCGTCGAGCGTCCATTGTCCCCGCGCGACTACGACATGCCGGTAGGTTGGTGGGGCTGGAACTGGGAACCGCCTGTTCCGATGTCGATCATCGAGCTCCTCGAGGCGCGGAACATGGACGCGCGCGCCGCGGCCCTCTGCGGGATGGTGCTCGAGGCGCACGGGTCGATCCTCATCGCCGCGGAGCAACCGCATTCGGGCAAGACGACGACGCTCACGGCATTACTCGACTTCCTACCGGTCCGAACCAGACGCGTCTTTCTGCGCGGGTGGGTCGAGACCTTCGATTACCTCAAGCAGACCGCCCCGGAGAGCACGATCCTGCTCGGGAACGAGCTTTCGTCGCATCTTCCCGTCTATCTCTGGGGACCCAAGGCCGTGCGGGTCTTCGAAACGCTCCGCAAGGGTTACGCGATCGGATCGACGCTCCACGCCGACAGCGCAGACGAAGCCATCGCGCAGCTGACCGGCGAGCTCGGCGTCGCGCCCGGCGATCTTGCGCGAGTCGAC
Source organism: Chloroflexota bacterium (assembly GCA_005883775.1). GTDB lineage: Bacteria > Chloroflexota > Limnocylindria > P2-11E > P2-11E > 3-1-20CM-2-70-9. The sequence goes on from VBEU01000040.1 coordinate 1,915, forward strand.
CTGCTTATGGTCATGCGCGTCTACGCCACGATCAGCGGTCATTACGCCCGCCGCGTGGTGACGCTCCACCGTCTGACGCCGCGGAATGGGACCGGCCTCAGGCTGCTACCTCTTGTCGAGCACCGCGAAGCCACCGACGAGCACGAACACGACGAGGACGCCGAGCTGGAGCTCGTCGCCAGCCGCCGGCACGACGACGTCGATGTGGTCGCGGCGGAGCTCGAACGGCGCACGGAGCTGCTTTGCGATCTGCTCCAGCAACGCCGCCGTGAAATTCCTGACGTGCGGGCGGCTCTGGCCGAGTACCGTGGAGAGAAGACACCGATCGATATGCGAGGAGATCCGACCGTATGACACAAGCGACGACCATCGGCGCGCTTCGCGAGACCGGGTACCGGCCGAAGAGCGTCAAGGAAGAGCTCCGCGGAAACCTCATCTCCGCGCTCGCCGCGAAACGCGAGATGTTCAAGGGGATCGTCGGTTACGAGACGACGGTGATCCCCCAGATCGAGAACGCCATCCTCTCCGGTCAAGACATCATTTTCCTGGGCGAGCGCGGCCAGGCGAAGACGCGCATCGCGCGCCGTCTCATCGAGCTGCTCGACGAGACCGTGCCGGCGATCGCGGGCTGCGAGATAAACGACGACCCTTTCGCGCCGATCTGCGCGGCCTGCAAGTACCGGGTGGCCAACGACGGCGACTCGGTCGAGCTGGTCTGGCTCACGCCCGACCAGCGGTACAGCGAGAAGCTCGCGACTCCGGACATCTCGATCGCCGATCTCATCGGCGAGGTGGACCCGATCAAGGTCGCCGAGGGCCGCTACCTCTCGGACGAGATGACGATCCACTACGGTCTCGTGCCGCGAACGCACCGCGGGATCTTCACGTTGAACGAGCTGCCCGACCTCGCCGAGCGCGTGCAGGTCGGTCTCCTCAACGTCATGGAGGAGCGCGACGTGCAGATCCGCGGTTATAAGGTCCGGCTTCCGCTCGATCTCTTCGTCGTGGCGTCGGCGAACCCCGAGGACTACACGAACCGTGGCCGGATCATCACGCCGCTCAAAGACCGCTTCGGCTCGCAGATCCGCACGCACTATCCGAAGGAGATCACGACGGAGGTCGGGATCATGGAGCAGGAGCGGCAGGTCTTCGTCGACGAAGGCATGACGACGGTCGTCCCGGCGTACATGAAGGAGCTCCTCGCGGAGATCTCACAGCTCGCGCGACGCTCGTCGGACATCTCGCAGCGGTCGGGCGTGTCCGTCCGCGTCACGGTGGCCAATTACGAGAATCTCGTGTCGGCCGCTCTCAAGCGTGCGCTCCGCACCGGCGAGACGAGCGTCGTGCCGCGGATCAGTGACCTACCCGCGGTCGTCGCATCGACGGCCGGAAAGATCGAGCTCGAGTCGGTCGGCGAGGTCTCCGAGGAGCGCGTCATCGACCGACTCGTGCAGCGCGCGGTGCTGAACGTCTTCAACCGGACGTTCTCGCTCGTGGAGTTCGACTCGCTCCTCGCGGCGTTCCAGCGCGGGGCGACGATGCACGTGTCCCCCACGCTCTCGAGCCAGGAGTACGTGAAGCAGGCCCTGCAAATCCCGGGCATGAAGGGCGCGGTCGCCAAGCTCGGCGCCACCGGGAACCCTGCCGCGATCGCGGCGGCGGTCGAATTCGTTCTCGAGGGCCTGCACCTGAACCGCAAGCTGAACAAGGAGCGTGGCGAGACCCGCTCCACCTTCAGGGCCTGATGCAGGACCCCGCTCCCAGCGATCCGCGCAACGATCCGCCCGGGCTCGCGCAGCCCTTCAGCGACGTCCGCTACTCGCGCTGGGACGGGACGCAGCGCCTCGATGCGCTCGAGGCCGAGGAGCTGCTGGGCGCCATGGCTGACGAGCTCCTGTCGGGCGGCGATCTCGAGGATGCGATGGCGCGGCTCTCGCGCTGGGGCATTCCGGGTCGCATGGAGGGCCTGAAGGACCTCCTCGAACGGCTGCGCACCGCGAAGCAGCGGCGCGCGCAGCGGCACGATCTTTCGAAGACGTTCGACGAGCTGAAAGAGAAGCTCGAGGAGGTGAAGAAGCTCGAGCGCGATGGTCTCGATCGCCGCAGGAACGCTGAAGCGCCGAACGAGCAGCTGAAAGCGGCGATGGAGAAGCTCGCCTCGGAGCGGATGGCTCAGCTCGACGCTCTGCCCGAGGACTTCGGCCGAGCGGTGCGCGCACTGAAGGACTACGAGTTCGTCGAGCCAAAGGCGGCCGAGAAATACCAAGAGCTTCTCAAGGAGCTGCAGCAGCAGGTCCTGGGCTCCTATTTCAAGAACATGCGCGAGTCGCTGCAGAACCTCACGCCGGAGCAGCTCGAGCGGACGCGACAGATGATCCGCGACCTGAATCGCGCGCTGAAGGAGCGCATGGACGGCGGCGAGCCCGACTTCGAGGCGTTCCAGCGACAGTACCCCGAGCTCGCCGGGAACGCGAAGGACTGGGACGATCTTCTTCGTCAGCTCGCCCAGGGGATGGCCGCGATGCGATCGCTCTGGCAATCCATGTCCTCGGACATGCGATCTCAGCTCGAGGAGCTCCTCGGCGCGGCGTTCAACGATCCGGGATTGCAGGACGCGATGAACGACCTCGCCGAGACGCTCGGCCAGCTCATGCCGATGGACGGCTACGACCACGCGATGTCCGGCGACGAGCCGCTTACGCTCGCCGAGGCGCTCGGCCTCATGGACGAGATGAACCAGCTCTCCGACATGGAGGACACGGTCCGCGGGGCGCGCAACTCCGACGACCTCGAGTCGCTCGACCGCGATCAGGTCGAGCGCCTCGCGGGGCCCTCGGCCCGGCAATCGCTCGACGAGCTCCGTCGCATGACCCAGCTCCTCGAAGAGGCCGGCCTCATCCGCAAGGACGGCGAGCGCTACGAGCTCACGCCGCGGGGGATCCGCAAGATCGGCCAACGGTCGCTCGAGGAGATCTTCGCGACGCTGAAGAAAGACGCCTTTGGTGGACACCGCTCCAAATCGCGCGGCCGCGGAGGCGATCCAACCGACGAGCTCAAGACCTACGAGTTCGGCGATCCCTTCCTGCTCGACCTTCCGGGAACGGTGCGGAACGCCGTGATCCGCCAGGGCGCGAAGGTCCCTGTGAAGCTCACCGCGGACGACTTCGACGTCTACCGCACCGAGCTCGTCACGCAATCGGCGACGGCGATCCTCGTCGACGTGAGCCGTTCGATGCTCTTCCGCGGTTGTTTCCTCGCGGCGAAGAAGGTCACGCTCGCGCTGGACTCACTCATTCGCTCGACGTTCCCGAAGGACGACCTCTATATCGTCGGGTTCTCGGCGTACGCCACCCAGCTCAAGCCGACCGATCTTCCACGCCTCACGTGGAATGAGTACGTCTACGGCACGAACATGCAGCACGCGTTCGAGACCGCGCGAACGCTGCTCGCGCGCTCACGCGGGAAGAACAAGCAGATCATCCTGATCACCGACGGCGAGCCTACGGCGTATTTCGAGCCGGGCGCCAGCTACCCCCAGTTCAACTATCCGCCGACGAAGCGCACGTTCGATGCGACGCTTCGCGAGGTGATCCGCTGCACTCGCGAGAGCATCACGATCAACACCTTCATGCTCGCCCGTGGGCATTACCTCGTCGACTTCGTCAATCAGATGTCGAAAATAAACAATGGGCGGGCCTTCTACGTTGAGCCGGAGCATCTCGGCGAATACGTTCTCGTCGACTACGTCTCTCACAAGCGCCGCCGCGTCGCCTAATCGGTCGTAGATCCTCGCTGGCCGAGGGTCCTGTCCCAGGATCGTCGCGGGTCCTGTCCCGGCTACGCGGGTCTCTCCCTCAGCGCACCCTCCCCGCCTTGCAGCTCACTTCGTTCGCTGCGGGCGGGGGCCCCGGGGCACCCGCGCTTCGCGAGAGACCCGCTGCGCCGTGCCACCCGCTCCTCGCGAGGCGGCATTCGCCCTACGCCAGCCGTCGCCCCAGTGAGAAGAACGCGGCGGCGAAACAGATTGCTGCTCCGATGAGGGGCCAGTAGATAAGCCCGAGGGATGCGCCGACGAAGCCGAAGCCCGCGCCGACGCGGTCGAGCCCCGGAGTGCTCAGCCCGAAAAGATTTCCAGTCTGAAACGCCCAGGCGGTGAAGGCCCCGACGAAACCTGTCCAGGCTCCGAGGATGCCGGAGGTGATCGTCGCGGAAGCGCCGTCTCGCGCGAGCGCACGACCGAGCGTCACCCACGCGACCGCGGAGACCATAGCTCCGAGCCATCCCAGG
>VBEU01000041.1 GCA_005883775.1 Chloroflexota bacterium
CTGGGAATCGAAGGAGTGGCTGGAGCGCGAGCGGCTTACCGCGAAGGAGGCGACGGCCATCTTCGACACGGTCCATGCGGCCCTCGGCGACGGATCCACACGTGCCGAGATCGTCGACGCCGTCGTGACTCGGCTTGGCGCCAAGTTCCGGCCGAAGATCAGCTCCGGGTGGGGTCAGCTGCTGGCGCCGCTCATGTACATGGGCAAGATGTGCTTCGGCCCGAGCGTCGGCCCGAACGTGACCTTCGTTCGCGCGGACAGGTGGGTCCGGAAGTGGCCGCGCCTGGATCCGGAGGAAGCTCAGCGCGAGCTCGTCCGCCGCTTTCTCCGGACCTATGGGCCTACGACGGTCGACGGCATCGCGCGGTGGTTCGGGATGAAACCCGCGACCCTTCTCCCGCTTCTGCGATCGCTCGAGCCAGAAGCGGGGGCGGTCACCATCGAAGGGCGCAAGGCGTGGACGCTCTCCCGCGAGCGGAGCGCGGCGCGGCGACGCGCTTCGTCGGTGCGCCTCCTGGCGCAATACGACTGCTACGTCATCGGCTCACACCCGCGTGACACGATCGTCGACGAAGCTGCGCAAACCCGGATCCGGTCATACAAGCGTGGTCAGTGGGAAGGAGCGGTCGGTGTTCCGGTGCTCCTGGTCGACGGGGTCGTGCGCGGTGTGTGGGAGCGTCGCGACCGTGGCGGACGGATCGAGATCGGCATCGAGTCGGCCGTCAAGCTGAGCTCGCAGCAGCGACGGGCTGCCGAGGCGGAGGCGGCCCGGATCGGCCGTTTCTTCGGTCGCGAAGCCACGCTAACGTGACGACCATGCCGGCAGCGTGGACGCCGAGTTCCGCATATCTCGAGCGCAGCCGGTTGCGCGCGTTCGCGATAAAGAACGGTTGCGCTGATTACGCCGCGCTGCTCCGTTGGTCGACGGAAGACCTCGAAGGCTTCTGGGCCGCGACCGAGCGCGACCTGCATATCGCCTGGCGCACGCCGTACACGCACGTGCTGGACACCTCCCGCGGTGTGCCGTGGACGACGTGGTGGACCGGCGGCCGGATGAACTATGTCGCGACCGCCCTGCGTCACGACGGCGACCGCGTCGCGGTCATCGCCGAGGCCGAGGAGGGCACGGTCCGCACGCTCACGTACGGCGAGCTCTCCGATCAGGTCGCGAGCTTTGCCGCCGGGCTGCGTTCCCTTGGGGTGAAGCATGGCGACCGCGTCGCGGTCTTCCTTCCGTTGACCGTGGAGTGCGCGGTGGCGGTCCTCGCGATCGGCGCGATCGGCGCTGTCTTCATCCCGATCTTCTCGGGATACGGCGCGGAGGCCATCGCCGGCCGGCTGCGCGACGCCGAGGCGAAGGTCCTCATCTGCGCCGATGGCTTCTATCGACGCGGGCAGGTCGTGAAGATGAAGGAGGTCGCGGACGAGGCGGCGGACGGCGCACCATCCGTAAGCACCGTGGTCGTCGTCGATCGCGTGGGCCGCTCGTTTCCCAAGCGCGGCCGCGACGTTTCCTGGTCGGACGTCACGCATTCCGGGGCGGTGCTCGACATCGCCGACACCTCCGCCGAGGACCCGTTCATGGTCATCTACACCTCGGGCACGACCGGCAAACCGAAGGGCGCGCAACACGTGCACGGCGGGTTTCCAATAAAGGCCGCGCAGGATCTCGCGCACTGCTTCGACCTCCAGGAGCGCGACGTGATCCTCTGGTCGACCGATATCGGCTGGATGATGGGTCCGTGGCTCATCGCGGGCGGGCTTATGCTCGGCGCGACAATCGTCCTGTACGACGGGACACCGGATTTCCCCGACGCGTCGCGAATGTGGTCCCTCGTCGAGCGTCACCGCGTGACGCATCTCGGCATCTCCCCGACCGCGATCCGCGGGCTGATGCGATCCGGTGAGGATGCCGTCCGGGCGAAGGACCGGTCGTCGCTCTTCGTCCTCGGATCGACCGGCGAGCCGTGGAACCCGGACCCGTGGTGGTGGTACTTCCGAAATGTCGGTGATTCGCGCTGCCCGATCGTCAACTACTCCGGTGGGACGGAGATCTCGGGCGGCATCGTCGGCTGCACCACCTGGACGCCGATCCAGCCCGGCTCGTTCATCGGGCCGTGCCCCGGGATGGACGCGGACGTCGTGGACGACAGGGGCCGTTCGGTGCGCGGCGCCGTGGGCGAGCTCGTCATTCGCAAGCCCTGGCCGGGCATGACACGCGGTTTCTGGCGCGATCCGCCCACCGAGGAGGGCCGCTACTTCCAGACGTACTGGTCTCGGTTGCCGAACACCTGGGTCCACGGCGATTGGGCCCGCATTGACGACGAGGGGTACTGGTACATCGAGGGACGCAGCGACGACACCCTCAAGATCGCGGGCAAGCGCGTCGGTCCCGCGGAGGTCGAATCGGCCGCGGTCGCGCATCCCGCGGTCTCGGAAGCGGCGGCGATCGGCGTGCCCCATGAGATAAAGGGCGAGGCGATCGTCGTCTTCGTCATCCCGCGGCCGCTGCACGCGCCGACACCCGAGCTCGCGCGGTCGATACAGGACAAGGTCGCTGAAATACTTGGCAGGCCACTGCGGCCCGAGGCTGTGCGCTTCGTGACCCAGCTGCCCAGGACGCGCAACGGCAAAATACTTCGCCGCGTCATCCGCGGCGCGTACCTCGGCAAGGACGACCTCGGCGACTTGAGCTCGCTCGAGAACCCGTCCGCGATCGACGAGCTGCGAGCGCTCACCAGGGCCTGAGTACACCGGGAGCGACCGCACCAAGGCGGTCGCTCCCCTACGCGTTACGGGTTGAGTCCGCCTCGGTTCGCGGTGATCGCGCGCACGAGCGCGACGATCAGAGCGGCGATGAGGAAGAAGAACGCGACCGCGAGAAGCGCGGCCAGATCGAGCGCCGGCGGGCCCGACGGCTCCGGGAAGATGCCCTGGAACGGACGGACCAGCGGCTCGGTGATCCGGTAGAGACCGGAAACAAGCGGCTGGTTCGCGTTCGCGCCGAAGAGCTTCAGAATGAACCGGAGCAGCAGCAACGTCTCGAGGACGGTGAAGAGGAGCGTGACGACGCGGGTCACCGTCCACACCACGTCGTTGCGCGCGACGGCCGCCATCGGCCCGACGTTCACGTTCGATGCCCCGGGTGCCGTGCGTGCGGGGCGCTCAACGATGCGTTCGCGCTCGTAGCGATCGACTCGCTCGGTCGTGTCGTGATCGCGTGGTGCTGATGTAGCCATATCGGAGGGGGCAGCAGGTGGCATGCCAAATCGTTAACCTGCCAAGCGGCGTGGATTTTCCATTCGCGCATCGCCAGCGGGTGCGCTTCGGTGAGACTGACCTGCAGGCGGTCGTCTACTACGCGAATTACCTGGTGTTCGCGGAGGTTGGCCGCATCGCTTTTTTACGGTCGCTCGGCATCGTGTATGAGCGCGATCTGGTCGCGCAGGGCCTCGACTTCACCATCGGCGAGGCGCGCCTGCGTTATCACGCGCCCCTTCGCTTCGACGATGAATACGACATCAAAGTCCGTGTCGGTGATATTCGCCACTCGTCGTGGACCTTCGAGTACGCGATCGACCGCGCCGATGGGACGCATTGCGTCGACGCTTCGACGATCCAGGTGATGCTCGATCGAAAGAGTGGCCGTGCGACCCGGATACCCGAGGCGCTCCGAAAGACTCTCGAGCGCGCGAAGGAAGCCTGATGGACCCGACCCTTCCCGAGGAGCTCGTGATGCTGCAGCGCTCCGTTCGTGAGTTCGTCGAGAAGCGGCTCGTGCCGCTCGAGCGGGACATAGAGGAGAAGGACGAGATCCCGCGATCTTTGATCGAGGCGATGGCAGGCATGGGCCTCTTCGGGCTTGGTTTCAGTGAGAAGATCGGCGGCCAGGGTTTCGGAAAGCTCGGCTACTGCGTCGCCGTCGAGCAGCTCGCGCGCGCGAACGCTTCGCTCTGGAACGTCATCGGCGGTTCCGCCGGTCTCTGCGGGACCGCCATCGACATCGGCGGACCCGATGCGCTGCGCTCGCGTTACCTTCCCGATCTGCTCTCCGCGCGGAAGATCGGCGCGTACGGCCTTTCTGAGCCCGGTGCGGGCAGCGACGCGGGCGGACTCAAGACCATCGCCCGCCGCGATGGCGACTCCTACGTCATCGATGGCGCGAAGACCTTCATCACGAATGCTCCGATCGCCGACGTCTTCGTGGTCTTCGCGACGCTCGACCCGAAGCTCGGCTCGAAGGCGATCACCGCATTCGTCGTCGAGCGGTCCGCCGCCGGTCTCGAGGTGGGCCGCAACGACGCGAAGATGGGGTTGCACGGTTCGACGACCGCGCAGCTCTACTTCCGCGACATGCGCGTGGCCGCGTCGCAGCGCGTCGGCGAAGACGGCAAAGGATTCGCGATCGCCCTTGCCACCCTCGACTACGGCCGCATGGGGCTCGCGGCGCACGCGGTCGGGGCGGCGCAGCGCCTCTTGGAGGCCTGCGTCGCCCACGCCAAGACGCGCACCCAGTTCGGACGGCCGATCGGTACGAATCAGGCGATCCAGTGGCCGCTGGCCGACGCGGCCATCGACATCCACGCCGCTCGGCTGATGGTCTATGACGCGGCGTCACGCGCCGACCGCGGCGAGCGGGTTACCGACCGAGCGTCCAAGGCGAAGCTCTTCGCCACGGAGGCCCTCGGCCGGATCGCCGACGCGGCGGTGCAGATCCACGGCGGGATGGGATACATGCGCGAGCTGTGGATCGAGCGGGCCTACCGCGACGCCCGTATCTACCGGATTTACGAGGGCACGAGCGAGATACAGCGACTCGTTATTGCGCAGGGGCTACTTGCGGACAGCTAGCACCATTTCTGGCGTCAGATGTGGATAACCCCATGAATACGGTGGATAAAGGCCCTCCGGGGGCCGTTTCTGTGGACAAACCCCCTGTACCCCGAGCGTCCATCGCTGACGTTTGGCGTGTGCCCCTGGCCGTTTGGCGGGCCCGGAAGGCCCTGGACCGCGGCGATCTGGTGGTTGCCCGGACCCTCGTGGCGCCGCTCCTCGACCGCTTCGGAACGGTCACGCTCGTCCGCAAGATCGCGGCTGAGGTTCTCTACGCGTCGGGCGATCCGCTCTCCGCGGCGTCGCTCTTCGAGCAGGTGGCGAAGAAGCTCACAGGCGACCGAGTGGTTGCTGTTGGCCTGGTCGCGTCCTACGCCGCGCTCAACCGCGCGGGCGATGCCCGTCGTTCCGCCGCGCTCCTGCCGGAGAACGTCGACGTGCGACTCGCGCTGGCGTGGTCCGAGCTTGCCGCGCTCGGTGGCGACCCGAATCGCGGATCCGCCCTCGTCGCGGAGATCGCGAGTGATCCGCAGCTCGCGCGCTCGCCCGAGCGCGTCGCGATGCATCGGGCGCTCGATGCGATCGTCTCCGGACGCGCAGGAGATCGTGACGCCGTTCGCGCGAAGCTACGCGCTGCCGAGACGAGCGCGTCGCAGCTCCGGCCCGGCGACCGTGCGTTCCTCGGTTACCTGGGCGGGGTCGCGCTGAGAGAAGCCGGCCTCATCGACGACGCCCGCGCCACGTTCGCGCTCGGCATGGCTGCATCACCCGAATCGATCGGTGCCGCGCTCGCCCAGCGTGAGCGCGCGAATCTGCAGCTCTAGCCGGTCGCGCGCGACCTCCGGAGCAGCGCGAGAAAATCGGCTACCGGTCCCATCGGCATGCCGGCATCGGTCCGCCTGATCGCCACGATGGGCCGGCGCACCGGCGGTGCGCCGATGACACGGACCGGCCGGAGCGCCCGCGCGCGGAGCTCGGCGAGCAGCGCCATGCGCGGCAGCAACGCGACGCCGAGGCCCTCGATCACCATCTTCTTCGCGGCCTCGACGTTGTCCATCTCGATGACGCTCTCAGGGACGACCCCGGCCTGGCGGATGAGTGAGCTCGTGAGCTCGTAGTAGCTGGACGCGCGATCGAACAGGATGAGGCGATCGTCGGCGAGCTCTTGCAGACGGATGCGGTCGCGCCGCGCGAACGGGTGATGGCGGCTCACCACGAGGACGAGCTCGTCGTCGAAGACGGGGATGAGCTCGGCTTCCGGATGCTGGATCGGTCGGCCGACCCCGAGATGGACCTCGCGCCGGAGGACCATCTCGAGCACCTCTTCGGTGTGTCCGGTGCGGACGCCCATGCGGACCTGCGGGTGTGTCGCCTGGAATGACTTGAGAAGCGTGGGCAGGACATAGGTGCTCACCGCGGGCGCCGCGGCGATGAAGAGCTCGCCGACCTTTCCCAGGCGCAGATCGTCAACGGCCTTCTGCCCCTCGAGCACCTGCGCGATCGCGCGTTGCGCGTAGGGAAGTAATGCACGCCCCGCGTCGGTCAGCGCCATTCCGCGAGCGGCCCGTACGAAAAGATCGACGCCGAGCTCCCGCTCGAGGCCCTGTAAACGCGCGGTAAGAGCCGGCTGGGTCACGCTGAGGGCCTCGGCCGCGCGACTCACGTTGCCGAGACGCGCGACTTCGCTGAATGCCTCGAGCTGCGCCAGAAGCATCGTGCGATCATAAACGCAATTGATCGCATCTATCCAAATAAACGATTTGTCTTATGGCATTTCCGGCACGCAGGATGCCCTGTCATGGCGACCATGAACAGCTTCGATCGCACCGAGACCACGCCGGCCGAGTACCGGCCGATCCTTCGCGTCGCCGCGACCGACAAGGGGAGCGAGTCGCAGCAAACAGAGTGCTGCTGCCCTGAGCTCTGCCAGCTCGACCACGGCAATTGATCCGTACGGAGGGGACCGCATGGCCACTGCCGGTCGCGCCAAGGCCCTGACTGAGACGGCGCTTCTGCCGGGGCATCTACGACCCGCACGGCGCCCAGATCGCGATGTACCACCGCGCCACCGCGATCTACTTCTCGGGGTACTCGTTCGCGATCGGGCACCTCGGCACGACCGACATGGATCTTTACTCGGGCCCGGAGATCGCCGACGGGGCGCGCCGCACCGTCTCGGCGCTCCGGAAGTTCCAGCTCACGATGGCCACCGGCGACCCCGAGAAGGGCGTCGCCCCGACGCATCTCGAGATCCCTCCGGTCGTCGTCGACATGGACGGCGGCTACGGCAACCTCTTCAACGTGCAGCGCGTTGCCGAGCTCTACGTGAATGCGGGCGTCGCTGGCGCGCACATCGAGGACCAGGTGCTCCCCAAGCGCTGCGGGCATATCGCCGGCAAGGCGCTCATCTCCGCGGATGAGATGGTCGGCAAGCTGCGCATGGCGCGCGCGGTCGCCGAGGACCTCGGCCGCGACGATTTCGTCGTCATCGCGCGCACCGACGCCGTGTCGGCGGTCGACGCGCCGGAGAAGACGCGCGGGCTCGACCTCGCGATCGAGCGCGCGCTCCGTTATCTCGACAGCGGCGCGCCCGATCTCGTCTGGTGCGAATTCCCGAACTCCGACCGCGAGCCGACGGAGCGCTTCGCTGAGCAGGTGCGGCACCGGTTCCCCGACGCGAAGCTCGCCTTCAACTGGTCGAGCTCGTTCAAGTGGTTCAACGACCCCAACCCGATCTCTTACGCCGAGCTCGGAGAGCTCGGGTACAAGTTCTTGTTCATCACCCTCGCCGCGCAGCACGCCATGGGGTTCGCGTTCTCGAAGCTCCTCCAGGGTCTCTCGGAGGAGCAGGAGCGCGCGTACATCGCGCTCCAGCGCAAGGAGTGGGCGGCCGACGACGACATCCCGACGAAGAGCCACCACCTTTTCACGGGAGTGCCGTACCACCAGGTCCTGGGCCAGACGATGGGGGCATCGCGTCTCGGCACGTTCGACGGCGAAGTCGCCGAGAAGGCGGTCTGATGTGGACGACGATGAGGTGACCACCTACGACGACGCCGAGAGCGATAAGGGCGACGGAGAAACCTGGATCGCCGAGCAGGCGCGCCTCGTCCTTCTGGAGGACGGGAGCTAAGAGGCGACCGGAATCGCGCGCAAGAGCGGCGAGCTGACCATCAGATCGGCCGAGCGGCGGTTGCACGCGATGGCGACATCGTGGAGCACGGCGAGCCGGATCAAAGAGCGCACGTCGGTCTCATGCGGCTGCGTGGAGAGCGGGTCCCAGAAGAACACCACGAGATCGATCTCGCGGCGGGCGATCATCGCCGAGATCTGGGCATCGCCGCCCTGCGGTCCGCTGAGGAGAAGCTCGATGCGGAGGCCGGTGTCGCCCGCGACCAGCTCGCCGGTGTGCTTGGTCGCGAAGAGCTGCGCCCGTGAGAGCAGTTCGCGATTCCATCGCGCCCACTCGAGCATTTCGATCTTCGTCGCGTCGTGAGCGATCAGCGCGGCGCGGAGAGGTGCTCCCATGCATTTGATAGTGCGGCCTTCGGCATCGCAATTGGGCGCGGCGAAGTGCCGGTAGGGTGATGATTCGGTGAAGTCCCGCTAGGTTCCGACAACAACTCCGCCATCCACCGATAGCACCGCACCGTTTATGAAAGATGCTTCATCCGACGCGAGAAAGAGATACGCGTATGCGACATCTTTCGTTTCGCCGAGCCGTCGGATCGGCGTGCGCTCGACCATAGCCGCAAGTATTTTCTCCGGCATCTGACGGACCATCTCGGTCCCGATGAACCCGGGCGCGACGGCGTTCACGGTGATGCCCTTCGGACCGAGCTCGCGCGCCCAGACCTTCGTCATGCCGATCACCGCGGCCTTCGTCGCGACGTAGTTCGTTTGACCGAAGTTGCCGTAAAGGCCGACGACGCTCGATGCGTTGAGGATCCTGCCCGAGCCCTGTTTGATCATTACCGGCGACACGGCGCGCGTGCAGACGAACACGCCGCGAAGATTCACCGAGATCACCGCGTCGAAGTCAGCGTCGCTAAGGCTCCCGATGAGATCCCCGTCCTTGACTTTCACGAGCAGCGCGTCGCGGAGGATGCCCGCGTTGTTCACGAGGATGTCGATCCGGCGATGCGCGGCAACCGCATTCGTCGTGGCCGTCGCGACGCTCTCGGCGTTCGTGACATCGACCTGCGCGTCCGCACCCTCCACGACATCCCATGTGACGACTGTCGCACCGGCCTCACGGAAGACCTTCCTCCCAACCCTCGTCGGATTGCAGCTCGTTCTCGTAGATCTCCGGCTCGAGTCCGAGCTGTTCGATCACCGCGACCAGGCCGTTGCGCTGCTCGGGCGGCGTCGTGCGGATCCAGCCGCGGATGACGTCGTCGACGCTCACGCTCGCGGAACCGCGGTCTCCTGCCACGGACTCGGCCTGGTCGCGCGCGGCCGCCCGTGCGAGCTCGCGGATCGTGTCCGGCACCATTCGGCAAAGGGTCACGAGGACGCCCTCCGCGGACTCATCCCACTCCATCACCCGATCGCGTCGATGCCGGTCGCGAAGCGGCCGATGATGAGCTTCTGGATCTGCGTCGTGCCTTCATAGAGCCGGTTCACGCGCGCATCTCGCCAATAGCGCTCCACCGGAAACTCGTCGGAGAAGCCGTAGCCGCCGTGGATCTGGATGGCGTTGTCAGCGGCGCGTTGCGCGGCCTCGGACGCGTAGAGCTTGGCGATGCTCGTCTCGCGGGTGTTTGGCCGTCCCTTGTCCTTGAGATCGCCCGCGCGCCACACCAGGAGCCGCGCTGCCTCGGTCTCGACGACCATGTCGGCGATCAGCTCCTGCACGAGCTGATGTCCCGCGATCGGCTTTCCGAATGTCTTGCGCGTCGTCGCGTACTGCACCGATGCGTCGATGCAGGCCTGCGCTACGCCGACGGCCCCAGCCGCCACCGAGTAGCGCCCCGAGTCGAGCGCGGTCATCGCGATCTTGAAGCCGTCGCCGATCTCGCCGAGCCGGTTCGCGTCGGGGACGCGGACGTCATCGAGAATGAGCTCGCTCGAATCCGATGAGCGCAGTCCCAGCTTGCCGTGGAGTGCCTGGCTGCCGTAGGACTGGCGATCGCGCTCCAGAACGAACGCGGTTATGCCCTTGGCTTCCTTCGATGGATCGCCCTGCGCGAATACAAGGGCGAGCTTCGAGACGGAGCCGTTCGAGATCCACATCTTTCGGCCACGGAGCACCCATGAATCGCCATCGCGCTTGGCGGTCGTGCGGAGCTTTGTGGCGTCGCTGCCGACCTCGGGCTCGGTCAGGCCGAAGCATCCGATGATCTCGCCCTTGCAGAGGGAAGGGAGCCAGCGCTGCTTTTGCTCCTCCGTTCCGAACTTCAGGATGGTCATCTCGACGAGCGAGATCTGGACGGACAGGGTCGTGCGCACAGACGAGTCGGCGCGCCCGACCTCCTCGGTCACGAGCGCGTGCGAGACGAAGTCGAGCCCGATGCCGCCGTACTTCTCGGGCACCGGTCCGCCGAGCAGCCCGAGCGGCGCCATCTTCCGCAGCACGTCCTTCGGGAAGGTCTCGCCGCGATCGCGCTCCCGCGCGCCCGGCGCGATCTCCTTGTCCGCGAAATCTTTCGCGAGCTTGCGGATGGATTGCTGCTCGGGGGAGAGGTCGAAGTCCACGGTGGTCGAGTTTAGGGACGATACGAGCGGCGGATCGCCATCCACCGCGCGGGCTCGACCAGCGGCGCGAAGCCGTACTTCGCGTAGAGCCCATGCGCGTCTCGCGTCGCCAGGAGCACATTGCGCAGTCCCTGCAGCTCGGGGTACGACATGACCGCATCCATGAGCGTCTTCCCGGCTCCCATT
>VBEU01000042.1:0-12608 GCA_005883775.1 Chloroflexota bacterium
ATGCCGCGGTGGTGATCGTGAACCCGGGAGGGACGGGGAGTCCGGCGTTGGTCATCTCCGCGAGACCCGCGCCCTTGCCACCCAGGAGATCGCGCATCTTCGCGTTGCCTTCGGCTTTGGCATTCGCGAACAGGTAGACCCATTTCTGCGACTTCGGAGCGGCGCGGCGGGGTGTCGCTGGGCGGGTGCGGCTACGAACGGCCATGGCGGACCTCCCCTTCGGAGATATCGATTCTCGCAGAAACGACTGGAGCGGCGAAACGGCGAAGAGCATCGCGGCCCGTCGCCCAAAGCCCGCGACGGAACGCCAGTACGATCACGACGAAGACCGCCCCGGTCACGACGCCGGACGCCTCGGGCGCGCTCGTGAGCGCGTCCCGCAGCTCGAGGACGATGACCGCGCCGAGCAGGCTGCCCCAGAGTGTTCCGATGCCGCCCAGGATGGTGATGAGCACGGCCTGACCCGACGTGGTCCAGTGCAGGAGATCGAGCGAAGCGAAGCCGTTCCCCAGCGCGAAGAGACCGCCGGCCAGGCCGGCGAGTCCGCCGGACAGCACGAAGGCGAGCAGCTTGTAGCGCCAGGTGGCGTAGCCGAGAGCTTGCGCGCGCGGCTCGTTGTCGCGGATCGCCACGAGCACGTGCCCGAACGGCGAATGGACGATGCGGTAGGCGAGGACGTAGCCGAGCAGGATCAGCGGCAGGGCCGCGTAGTAGAAGTCCGCCGAGCGACCCAGCGCGAGACCCGGAAACGTGCGCGGCACTCCGTGAAGTCCGTTCTCGCCGCCGGTGACATCGCGCCACTCGTTCGCCACGTAGAAGACGAGCTGGGCGAAGGCGAGTGTGACCATCGCGAAATAGATGCCCCGCCGACGGATGGCGAGATACCCGAACGGGACCGCGAGGAGCGCGGAGGCCGCCGCGCCGACGAGCGCGGCGATCGCGAACGGCACTCCCGTCGATTTCGCGGCGATCGCCGCGGCGTATGCGCCGAGACCCCAGAACGCCGCGTGGCCGAACGACAGGAGACCCACGTAACCGAGAAGGAGGTCGACCGACATCGCGAAGAGGCCCCAGAGCAGGATGTCGAGCGCGAGGACCGGGTACATCGCACGCGGGAGCGCCAGCGCGACCGCGATCGCGACCGCATACGGCAGAAGGCGGAGCAGGCGTGTCACGAACGAGCCTCGAGCGACCCGAAAAGCCCGGCCGGCCGGACGAGCAGCACCACGGCCATCAGCGCGAACGCGACCACGTTCTCGAGCGCGGGGTCGAAGACGGCGGCGAGGCTCGCCAGCACTCCGACGAGAAACCCTGCGATGACGGCACCGGCGATCGAGCCCATTCCGCCGATGACCACGACGGCGAACGCGAAGATGATGAGCTCGCTTCCCATCAGCGGAGAAACGTTCCGCATGGGTGCGGCGAGTACCCCGCCGAGCGCGGCGAGCGCGACCCCGAAGCCGAACACCGGGGTGACCCAGCGGTCGACGTTTATCCCGAGCGCCCGCGTGAGCTCGGGACGCTCGGTCGCGGCGCGGACGATCATGCCGAGCCGCGTCCGCTCGATGACGTACCACACCACGATGCAGACCACGATCGAGAAGGCGATCACGAAGAGGCGGTACGTCGGATACGCCACGAGCCCCGCCGACACCGAGCCGGCGAGCTCCGCCGGCGCCGGATACGGTTGTCCCTGCAGCCCATACCGGAGTCGGACACCGTCCTGGATCATGAGCGTCAGCCCGAACGTGAGGAGGAAGTTGTAGAGCGGGTCGAGCCCATAGAGGCGCCGGATGAGCAAACGCTCGAGGACCATCCCCGCGATTCCGATCGCGATCGGCGCCAGGACGAGCGCGACCCAGAAGCCGACGCCAAAGTCCTGCAGCAGCAGATAGGCGGCGAACGCTCCGAGCATGTAGAGCGCGCCATGCGCGAAATTCACGACGCGCAGCACGCCGAAGATGACCGCGAGGCCGAGCGACAGCAGCGCGTAGAAGCTGCCGTTCACGAGTCCGTTGAAGAGCTGCAGCGCGATGTATTCCATGCGACGAGGAGGGACGGGACTTCCTCGTCCCGTCCCTCAGCTCTCCGTTACCTGGCCATGTTGCAGCCCGCCTCCGAGAGCGGCCGCGAGGCCTTGTCGGCGGCGATCGTGCTGACCACCTTCGAGTAGTCGAATGTCTCCTTGGCTTCCGACTTCGGCTTCACCTGCGCGATGAGCGCGTCGTGCTGGACCCAGTGGTCCTCCGTGCGCACGGAGCCATTACGGATGAAGAAGTCGCTGAACTTGTAGCCCTCGAGCCGCGTCACGACAGTATCGGCGTCATCCGACCCAGCGCGCTTGACGGCTTCCATGTACTGCCATGCGGCCGAGTAGTTGCCGGCGTGGGCGAAGGTCGGGCGGATCCCGGTGCGCTTGAGGAACTTGTCCGCGAACGTCTTCGACTGATCGTCCATGTTCCAAAGCCACGGCGTCGTGTACACGGTGCCGGCGAGCGCGTCCTGGCCGAGCGCGGTGATGTCCGTGTCGAACAGGAGGCCCACCGCGAGCTTGATGTTCTGGTCCTTGAGCTTGAACTCGTTGTACTGCTTCACGACGTTGACGAGATCGCCGCCTGCCTGCATCGCTCCAAGGATCTGCGGCTGGAGCTGGCCGGCCTTGAGGAGCAGCGACGAGAAGTCGCCGGTCGTGTTCGGGAAGGGGGAACCATCGGACTGTATGACGTTGCCCCCCGCGGCGACGACGGCTTGACGGAAGGACTTCTCCATGTCCTGACCGAACGCGTAGTTCGGATAGATGATGTACCAGCTCTTCCCGCCCTGCTGCGTCACGGTGACGCCGGTGCCCTGCGCGAGCATGTAGGTGTCGTATGCGTAGTGGAACGTGTACTTGTTGCAGCTCTTGCCGGTGAGGTCCGTCGTGGCCGCGGCGACGTTTATGTAGAGCTTCTTCTCGGTCTTCGCGACGTCGGCGATCGCGAGAGCCGCCGACGAGGTCGGCACATCGAGGATGAGGTCGGCGTTGTTGCGCTCGTAGAACTCCTGTGCCTTCTGCTGCGCGACGTCGGCCTTGTTCTGGTGATCCGCGGTAAGGACCTCGACGGTGCCGCCGAGCGCGTTGTCCCCGTACTTCGCCTTGAAGTCTTCGACCGCCATCTTCACCGCTTCGACGGCGTTCTTCCCTGAGAGATCCGCGTACACGCCCGACTGATCGTTGATGACCGCGATGACGAGCTTCCCGTCGGTGAGCTTCACGGTGCCGCCGCTCGGGCCTGCGCCTGTGCCGCCGCCGCACGCCGCGGCGAGGAGCAGCGCGACCAAGGAACCCGCGATGGTTCGCCTCATTCGAATCCTCCCCGGTTGTTGTCCCGCACTAGACGCCGAGATGACGCAACAGCTCCGACTCGCGGGCGATCACCTCCTGGTTGGCGAGAGCTTCGACGATCTGGCCCTGCGCGAGCAGGTAGTGGCGATCGGCGACGGTCGTGGCGAAGCGCAGATTCTACTCCACCAGGAGCACCGTCGTCCCCTCGCGCTTGGCCTCCTGCAGCATCGCGCCGACGCGCTGCACGAGGACGGGGGCCAGCCCCTCCGTCGGTTCGTCGAGAAGCAGGACGCTCGCGCCGGTCCTGAGCGCGCGAGCGATCGCCAGCATCTGCTGCTCGCCACCGGAGAGCTTCGTGCCGGCGTGGGCGCGCCGCTCGCGCAACACGGGGAACGTTTCGTAGATCCGATCGAGTGGCCATCGGGTGGTCGCGACGACCGGCGGCCTGCTCGGGCGCGCGTATGTGGCGGCAGGTCGGAGATGTCGCGTCCGTTCAGGCGGATCGACCCCGTGTTCTGCCGGTGGAGGCCCATGACGCATCGCAGCAGTGTCGTCTTGCCGGCGCCGTTCCGCCCGACGAGCGTGACGAGCTCGCCTTCCCCGACATGCAGCGACACGTCGCGCAGCGCCTGGGCCTCGCCGTACCGCGCCGAGAGACCTTCTATCTGCAGTGCCGGCCTAGGCGTGCGCCTGCCCCAGGTACGCGGCGACGACCGCGGGATCCTCGCGTACGACGGCGTAGCCGCCCTGGGCGATCACCCGGCCCTGCTGCAGCACGATGACCTGGTCGGCGAGCTCGGCGACCACTCCCATGTTGTGCTCGACGAGCACTACGGTCCGGCCCGCGTGCGCCTTTCGAATCAGGTCGATCGTGCGCCGGATGTCCTCGACGCCCATGCCCGCCGTCGGCTCGTCCAGCAGAAGCAGGCGCGGGTCGAGCGCGATTGCGAGGGCGAGCTCCAGCGCGCGCTTCTGCCCGTACGGAAGCTTGCCGGCGGGCCGGCTCGCGAGGTCAGCCAGACCGACCTCCGCGAGGAGCTCGCGCGATCTGTTGCGATAGCGCTCGAGCGCGCCCTCGGAGGCCCAAAACCGGTAGCCGACCGTCGACGCAGCCTGGAGCGCGAGCTCGGCATGCTCGAGCGCGGTGAGCTGGTCGAAGAGGCTCGTGATCTGGAAGGAGCGCGCGACCCCGCGCCGCGCGATGCGTTCGGGCGGCAACCCCGTGGTATCGGCGCCGAGGATGATCACGCGTCCTGCGGTCGGCCGAAGGAAGCCGGTCAGGAGATTGAAGAGGGTCGTCTTCCCCGCACCGTTGGGACCGACGAGCGCGTGCACTTTTCCTGGTTCGAGCCGCAGGTCCACGCCGTTCACGGCACGAAAGCCGGCGAACTCCTTGACCAGCCCATCGGTCTCTACCGCATAGGTCGTAGGAGCGACGCTCAAATGCGCGTCCTGCGTCCCGCCCAGTACGGTTCGCGCATGACGCGCTTCAGCGTCTTTCCCGCGGCGCTGCGCGGGAATTCTTCGACGACCACCACCTCCTGCAGCTGCTGATAGCGCGCCTCGACACGTGCGTTGACCCAATCCCGCAGCTCATCGGCGGAAGCAGCGCCGGGCTCGCGCAGGATGACCGCAGCGAGGGGCGACTCGCCCCACCGCTCGCTCGGGACTCCGAATACGGCGGCCTCGCGCACCGCCGGATGGCGCACGACGATCTCCTCGATGTCGCGGGGATACACGTTCACGCCACCGGAGATGAGCATGTCCTTCGCGCGGTCGACCAGATAGAGGAAGCCGTCGTCGTCGACGTAACCCATGTCGCCAGAGTGCAGCCAGCCGTCGACGATGACCTCGCGCGTGAGGTCGGGGCGCTTGTAGTAACCCGACATCAGGAGCGGCGATCGCCCGATGATCTCGCCCACCTCCCCCACCGCGACGTCCGTGCCGTGCTCGTCAACGATCCGCATATCGAAGAATGGCGGCGGCACGCCCACTGACGTCGGCTTCGCGGCGTACTGATCCTTGTCGAGGATGGTCATGAACCCCTCGGTGAGGCCGTAGAGCTCATGGAACACGCCGGGCACGCGCCGGGCCAGCTCTTCCCGGTGCTCGGTGTGAAACGGCGCGCCCACCGCGCCGAGCATCCGCAGCGACGGCACGTTCGCCGCAGCGAACCGCGGAGAGCCAAGCAGCGCGACGATCTGCGACGGGACCATGAACATGTGGGTCACCCGTTCGCGCGCGATCGTGTCGATGACGGCCTCGGGATCGAAGTGGTGATGCAGGATGAACGTCGATCCCAGCACGAAGGCCGGCATCAAGGTGAGGAAGCCGCCGTTGAAGCAGAGCGAGCCCGAATGCAGCGCGACGCTCTCCGGCCCCATCCGCCAGGCCAGGCCAAAGAGGATCCCGTAGAGGCTGCGGACCCGCTGCGAGAGGACGATCCCCTTCGGCAGCCCGGTCGTGCCGCTGCTGTAGATGATGTTGTAGGGGTCGTTGCCGCCGACCTCCACCGCGGGCGCGGTTTCGTCGGCCGCGTCGACGAGCGCGTGATAGGACCGATAGCCCCGGCGAACCTCGCCGTCGATCAGGAGACATCGGTCCGGTCCGCCCGCCGCAATGTCAGGCGCCACCTCATCGAGAAAGGGCGCCACCGCGTCCTCGGTCACGACTAGGCGGACGTCGGCATCCTGTACGAGGGTCGACAAGCCCTTGCCCCGCAGGAGCGGGGAGAGCGGCACCACCACGGCGCCGATCTTCGCGGCGGCCCAGTACACCTCGAGCATCTCCACTGAATTCGAGAGGAACGTCGCGACCTTGTCCCCTCTGGAGACGCCGAGTGCGCAGAACGCATTCGCGACCCGATTGGTCTGGCGGTCGAGGTCGCGATAGCTGACACGGCGCCGTCGTCGTCGGCCTTCCCCGAACTCTAATACCGCGGCCCCCGCGAGTTCTTGCAGAAAAACCTATCGACGCGCGCGCCCGATACGGATCAGGCGGCAAGCCCGGGCAGCCGCCTCGCCTCCGCCTTCAGGATCGTTAATGCGCACTCCGCGCAGAACTTGGAGATACCGTCCGAGAGAACGGCACGTGTGCCACAACCCCGAAAGCAGCGGTCGACGATGGGCACCATTTCGCGCTCTAACTCGCTTTGCTCAACGGTCATCCTGTCGTCTCCGAAGCGGTTCAGTGGCTTATAGCGATGCAGGTCTAGGCGACCGGCATTGATTTTTCCTTGTGGCCTCTGTTGCAACCCTGCGGGCCATTTCCGGCCCCGCTGGCAAAAAACCTGCTCCACCACGCGCGTGCGTGTCGTGAGCGGTACAGTCGCGCCCGTGTACGAACGGCCCGGTTACCGCACGCTCCTCGGCCGAATCCGCGAGAACGTGCGCACCTACATTCGCAAACAGCTCGAGCTGCCGCGTCAGGAGATCGCCGAGATCCTCGCGGCGAACAAGCGCGCTGCGATGTGGCTCGGCGTTGCGGCCGGACTCGGCTTCATGACGCTCATCACCCTCGTTTTCCTCATCGTCGCTCTCGTCGCGCTCATTCCCCGCGAGTGGCTCGGGGTTCTGGTGCTCGCGCTCGCGGTCGGCACTGCGTTCGCGCTCTTCGTCCTGGGCGTGCGCGCGAGGGCCATCGTTCCGGCGTTCATCGGAGGCATAGTCCTCATCGCCGTAGGCGTCGCAGCGTTCCTCTGGCTCCCGCAGCTCGTGCTCGCGGCCCTCTTGCTCACGATCGCGCTCGCGGTCGGGACCGGCGCGATGGGCTTCGGCGGATACAGCCGCCTGGAGCTCCACGGGCCGACTCGCACGATCAAGTCAATGAAGGAGACGGTGCAGTGGGCGAAACAGCGTCTGCTCGGACGGAGCGCGAGCTAGCCGCACTGCGCGCCGAGATCGACACGGATGTCGACTACCTACTGGCGCGCGTCCGTGACGATGTCGATCCGCGAAACCTGGTGCGCCGCCAGCCCCTGGCGGTGTTCGGCACGCTCGGGTCGTTTGCCGCGATCGTCGGGATCGCGCTGGCATCGCGCGTCAAGAGCTTCCGCCGTTCGCGCACTGAGAAGGAGCTCGACCAGATCGTGGCGAGGCTCGGCGGTCGCCTCGACCGGCTCAAGGGTCGCGCGCGCAAGCGATTCCGCGAGACGCTCAAGAAGGAGATCGGCGAGGTCGAGACCGGACCGCGCGCCAAACAGATGGCCTGGGAATCGGCGACTGCGGCGCTGACCGCGGCCGCGACGCTCTTCGCGCGACGGTTCATCTCACGCCTGACGGGCGACGAGGAGCTTCCCGACTCCGAGGCTTAGCGCGAGCAGCGCGGCGTAGGCGAGCGGCACCGAACCGGCGCCGGCGAGGCCCGCGGACATCGCGAGTGCTGCGGCGACGGCCGGGTCGCGCGTCCCAGCGCCGATCGCCGCGGCGATCCCATTCCCACCGAACAGGATCGCGCCGCTCGCGGCGGTCAAGACTCCCACAAGAAGCACCAGGGCCGCGACACCGACCGCCCGTAGGTCGACGAGCGACACAGCCGAGAGCGCCGCTCCGCCGAGGATGATCGCCATCGCGACGTAACGCGCGCCGTCGAAGACCGGTAAGAGGACGTCGCGGAGGGTCGGCAGCGAACCGGCGAGGGCCGTACCGATGACGAACGCGAAGAGCGCGATGTTCACGCTCGGACCCAGGCCGGGGATCGCGGCCATCAGCAGCGGGAAGGAGAGAACGATCGTCCCGGTAAGGAGCGCGCCGACGGTCTCCGCCCGCACGGCGACAAAGCGCGCCAGCGAGGGTCCGATGAGCGGCGACGGCGACAGGGCCAGGATCGCGACGACCGGATCGCCGACGATCACGGCCACGACGCCAAGCCCCGCATACCCGAGCAGGATCGGGGCGAGATTCCGCGGCCGGCGCAAGGAGAGGAGCGCAAGAAGCGGGGTGTTCGTGCCGGTCGTAAAGAAATAGAGCATGAGCGCCGATTGGACGGCGCTCGTGAGGTCAGGCGCCGAGCTTCTCGCGAAGGGCGGGCACGAGATCGGCGATGGCCACGCGGATCTGGCTCATCGAGTCGCGCTCGCGGATCGTCACCTGCTGGTCGTCGAGCGACACGAAGTCGACCGTCACGCAGAGCGGCGTTCCGATCTCGTCCTGACGGCGGTATCGCCGGCCGATCGCCTGCGTCTCATCGTACGTGGACATGAACGCCGGCCGGATCTTCGACCACACCTCGCGCGCGAGAGGCACAAGGCGCTCGTTCTTCGACAGCGGAAGGACGGCCACTTTGTACGGGGCGAGATGCGGACGGAGGCGGAGCACAACGCGCGTGCCCTCCTTGTCGGGTTCCTCGTCGTACGCGGCGCAGAGGATCGCGTACGTCGCCCGGTCCGCACCGACCGACGTCTCGACGACATGCGGAATGAACCGCTCGTTCGCGACGTCGTCGAAGTACTCGAGATTCTTGCCCGAGAACTCGGAGTGGCGACGCAGGTCGTAGTCCGTGCGGTAATGGATACCTTCGAATTCGTTCCAGCCAAATGGGAACGCGAACTGGATGTCCGTCGCCGCCGCGGCGTAATGCGCGCGCTCGTCATCGGCGTGATCGCGGAAGCGCATCTTTTCTCTCGGGATGCCCTGCTCGACGTGCCACGCGAGGCGCGTTTCCTTCCACTCGTCGTAGAAGCGCGGAGCATCGGAGGGGCGCGTGAAGTACTGCATCTCCATCTGCTCGAACTCGCGCGATCGGAAGATGAAGTTGCCAGGGGTGATCTCGTTGCGGAACGCCTTGCCGATCTGCGCGATCCCGAACGGGAGCTTCTTTCGCGTCGTCTGCTGGATGTTCTCGAAGTCGACGAAGATCGATTGCGCCGTTTCCGGCCGGAGCCACGCGATCGACGCGGTGTCCTCGACCGGTCCGACGAAGGTCTTGAACATCAGATTGAATTGCCGCGGGTCCGCAAGCTTGCGCTCGCCGCAGTTCGGACAGGACACGCCGGAGAGGTCGAGCTTCTTGGCGCGCCACGCGGCCGCGAGCTCTTCGCCCTTCGGGAGATCGTCGAGCCGGAACCGCTTGCGGCAGTTGCGGCACTCGACCAGCGGGTCGGTGAAGTTCTCGACGTGTCCGGACGCTTCCCAGACCCGCGGGTGCATGAGGATGGCGCCATCCAGCCCGACGACATCGTCGCGGAGCTGGACCATCGTCCGCCACCAGGCGTCCTTGACGTTGCGCTTGAGCTCGACACCGAGCGGACCGAAGTCCCACGTCGCGCCCGCGCCACCGTAGATCTCGCTCGAGGGAAACACGAAGCCGCGCCGCTTTGCGAGCGACGTGATCTTCTCGGAAACGTCCTGTTTCATCTCAGGCCTTCGGCCTGGAGACACGCTCAAGGCTGGTTGACTCGCTCGTCGCGGCGAAGCCGCTCCTCGCTCATCTTCGTTTCGCCGGTTTCACGAAACGGGCGCGTGGTGTGGGAGCGTGCGCAGCTCGTCCATGAGATGCGTGGTCGAGATGTCGCGATCGAGTACGTATCGGAGGAAGCCCCGCAGGTGCCGATCGAGCTCGGCGGTGAGGAGCGCGTCCATCCGCAGGCGCGATGCGGCTGCGAGATCGCTCACGAGGAGATATCGCAGCGATTTCAGGCCTCGAACCGTCAGCGGCGCCACGTACGGCAGGCCCGCCGCGCAGCCGGCGCAGATCGCCCCCCCGGCCGCGGGGTCCCACGCGTTCGTCTCCTCGGCCAGGGCGGTCCGGCACTGCGCGCACTCGCCGAGCTCCGGCCGGAAGCCGGAGCGATCAAGAAGATGGAGGTCGAACCAGCGGCACACCGTGGGGGCGTTGATGCCCGCGTCGAGCGCGCGAAGGGACGTCTCGAGCAGGTCGAAGAGCGGCGCCGATGGGACGCGATCGGCCGTGAAACGATCGACGAGCTCGGCGACGTACCAGCCCGCGGCGATGAGGGCGAGATCGTCGCGCATGTCGGGGTAGATGGCGCGAGCTTCGGCTCCGGTCAGGACGTCGAGCTCACGTCCGCGCGCGAGCTGGTAGGTGGCGTGCGTCAGCGGCTCCGCGTGCCCGGCCATGCGGCTCGTCGCTCTCCGTATGCCCTTGGCGACGACGCGCACTTTGCCGAAATGGCGCGTGAAGAGGACGAGGATGCGGTCCGCCTCGGCGAAGTCGTTCGTCTTGAGGACGATCGCCTCGGCACGGTACGTGCGAGATGCCACGTCGCGTCAATGGTACGAAACGCCGCTCCCGGCGAGTCGCGGGGCGCATATGATCGGTCTTCGGTGGGTCGCACTCTCGAGGCACACATCGCCGCCATCGACGAGGAGATCCGCGCTCTTCTGACCGGCGCGGACCCGTCGCTTGGGCCCTTCTACGGGATGATGCTGTACCACCTCGGACTGGAGGCGGAGCGAGGCCCGTCCGGGAAGCGCCTGCGGCCGGTGCTCTGCACCCTGATTTACGAAGCGCTGACCGGCGATGCGCGCCGTGTGCTTCCCGCGGCCGCGGCGATCGAGCTGCTCCACAACTTCACGCTGATCCACGACGACATCGAGGACCAGGATCCGGCACGCCATCACCGGCCGACGGTCTGGAGCGTGTGGGGCGTGCCACAGGCGATCAACGCGGGCGACGGCATGTTTGCGGTCTCGCGCCTGGCCGTGCAGCGCCTCCGAGGGTTTCCAGCCGAGCGCGTGCTCGAGTTCGCGAAGCTCGTCGACGAGGCCTGCGTGCGGGTCTGCGAGGGACAGTTCCTCGATATCTCGTTCGAGACCCGGACCGATGTCACGACCGAACGCTACCGGGCGATGGCCGCGAAGAAGACCGGCGCGCTCTTCGCCGCAGCCGCACAGGGCGCGGCGCTCCTCGCCACCGAGGACGCCGCCGTGCGCGAGACGCTCGCGCGCTTCGGTGATGCGTTCGGCCAGGCTTTCCAGGCGCACGACGACCTGCTGGGGATCTGGGGCTCGACCGAGCGGACCGGGAAGGTCGAGATGAACGACCTCACCAAGCGCAAGAAGACGCTCCCCGTGGTGCTCGGCTTCGAGCGAGCCCAGGGCAAGACCCGGGAACGCCTGGCCACCCTCTTCGCGCCCGCGGCACCGCTCTCGGGCGAAAGCGTGGAGCAGATCCGCGAAATACTTGATGAGCTAGGCGTCCGTGCGCTCATCGACGCGGAGATCGCCGACCAGCGCGGCCGGGCGCTCCACGCCCTCGGTGGGATCGCGCCGATCGCGGCGGCACGTGAGCCGCTCGAGCTGCTCGAGCGGCTCGTCGCGTCCGCGACGGGCGCTGGCGAGCCGGTCGGAGCGGCTGCGCGGTCCTAGGCGCGTTCAGCGCTCGCCGTTCGGCAGATCCTCCAGTGCGTTCGGGTCCTCTAACGGTACGAAGGTCGGTGTGGCTTCTTTGGGTGGGCGTTTGCCCTCGGCGCCTTTGGCGAATGGTGTGATGCTCACCCGCGCGACGGTCCCGGCCGCGACGTTGATCACTGCGACGCGCTTCCCGGTGACTCGCGCGTCGTCGGGCACGAAGACCTTGTAGCGGCCGGGCACCAGATCGACGAACCCGAAGTAGCCGGTTCCGTCGGTGAATCGCGACGCGAGCACAGCGTCGGTCTCGGGATCACGGAGCTCCACCAGGATCTGATCGAGCGGGATGCCCGTGTTCGTCGTTACGGCCCCGGCGATGTGCCCTCGCGTGGGAGCGCTCTTCCACGCCATGTCCGGCACGGTCGCCGGCGTCGCGAAGACGGGCGGCAACACGGTGTCGTACTCCGAAGGTTGCGTGAGGGCGCGCGTCAGCTCCGCGCGGCTCGCGTCGCCCGACCGGGTGCCGGCATTCGTTCTGTCGTCTGGCGTCCGGTACGAATAACCGACCCAGCCAATGCCGCTCGCCTCGGATGCGCTGGGCGCGAGCGCCTTCCGCACCTGGACCACCGAGTTCGCGATCGTGTTCAGGTAGATCGCGGCGCCGATGGTCGTGGACCTCGCGTACTGGTGCGCCTTCGCGAACTCATTCCACTGCTCGTACCACGCGCGCTGGTCGGCAAGATGCTCGCGCTTGTAGTTCATGGGGATGTTCGTGTCGAGGATCCCCTCCTGCATCCAGCCCCGCCAATCCTGGAGCGTCTCGCGGTACGGACGGCTCTGCTCCCAACCGCCGACCGCCTGCGGGCCCGCGCCGTAGGTAATGGTGTCCGCGCTGATGCGGAGGTACGGCTTCATCGCGGCGGCCTCGAGGTAGACCTTGCGCACGATGTTCGTCACCTGGTCACGTCGCCATT
>VBEU01000042.1:12656-16980 GCA_005883775.1 Chloroflexota bacterium
TAGCGCACGCGATCGAAGTTGAGGCCGTCGATGTCGTAATTTCGCGCCACCGAGAGGAACATCTCGGCGATGTAGGCGGCTGCGTTGGGATGGCCGGGGTCGAAGAACCAGTTCGCGGCCGAGCTCGCGCTCTCGCGCAGTGCCCCGTCGTACTTCACTCCCAGCCAGTTTTCGTATCCCGTCTTGCTCGGTCCATGCAGGTTGAACGCGTGATTCGGGTCGACCGGCGGCGTCGAGCTGTTCCACAGCGCCGTCGTGATGATCCAGGCGTGGACCTGAATTCCAGCCGCGTGCGCCTTCGCGATGATCGCAGCAAGCGGGTCGTACGGCCGTGGCGCGATCCCGGCCTGGGTTCGCGGCACGCTGGCGCGATTGCAGAAACAATCGCCACGCCGGCCGACTTGCACGACCAGCGCGTTGATGTTCGCCGCCTTTGCCGCGTTCACGAGCTTCGTGACCTCCGCGTCGTTGAAGATCCCTTCGCCAAACGCGTCCACCCAGAGCGCACGAAACTCGCTTGTCGCGGCGCGCGCTTGCGGCGCGGACCCCAGGGACACAACGATCGTGAGAATGAAGAGGAGCGCGAATGCACGCCGCATGAGGACCTCCGGCGCCGGAATGCGGCGATGGTGAGAGGACACGATCGTCCTCGCAAACGCGACAAGCCCTCGGCAGGCCGCACGGCCTGACGCCTAGAATCCGGCGGCGATGGCACCGAGCGGCATCATTCTCGAGCCGAACGAAAAAGTGATCCTCGCCACGCGACCGCTGTTCCTCTGGGAGCCGCTCGTGATCATCGACATCCTCTTGTTGATCCTCGCGCTCTATTTCACGAGCGTGCAGCCCGGGCTCATGGTCCTGTTCCTCGCCGTGTTCGCGCTCTTGACCCTCTGGCTGGTGGTGCAGTGGATCCCTTGGAGTGCGAAGTGGTACGTGCTAACGGATCGGCGGGTCATCACCAAGCGTGGCGTCCTGAACCGGACGCAGGCCGCGCTGCTCCTCGACCGGGTGCAAGACGCGAGCATCTCGCATCCGTTCCCACTCGCGATGATCCGCGACTACGGCGTGCTGCACCTCGAGTCGGCCGGCGAGCACGCCCAGGAGCGGCTCGAAGGCGGAACGCACGAGCTCGCGATGACCGGATCGACCAAGTTCTACCAAGCGCTCACGGACGCCCAGACGCCGAACTGATCGCCGTGCCTGGGCCGCTAGCCGTTCCCTGAGTTGAGCTTCAGCGTCCGGGCGGTCGACGCGTTGACGCACGTCTCCTCACACCACGACCCGCGGACGTTCACCGCCGCATCACCGGGACGGAGTGCCGCGTCGATCACGACGATCGACCAAGGTGTGACCGGTGCGACGCAATCGACCGTCCTGGAGAAGTTCGCGGTCTCGTTCGTCTTGTTTGTGACTTGAGTTATTTGGCCACTCACGGTCATCGGCACGGATCGGTCGCACGACACGGCCCCGGTGATCGTCGTCGCCCCTGTTTTGATGTTCACGCTGGCGTCTTCTTTTACTGACACGCCAACGACGGGCACAGCCGCCGGGGGTAGCGCTGGGTTCTCGATGCGGATGCGCCCGTGCTGCTGGACGACGCTCACGTCGCAGTAGTAGTGGAACGTTGCTTGGAACACGCGTATCTCTCCGCTGGCCGCGCGTGAGAGCGCGTCCACCGTGAAGTTGCCGTGAACCTCATTGCAGCCCTGTCCATCGCCGCCCGAGTCCATGCCGGGATTCACCGCGTTGTGGAGCTCCGGCTTGAGGGCGTCGTTGTATGTGCCGACTGCGAGCGCATGGCCGATCGGAGCCTCAAGGAACACGGACCACCAGTGTGCGTAGTCGAACCGGGTCACCCAGACCTTGAATTCCTCAGCGCTGAGCCTCGGGTCGAACCATGAATCGGCCGGCGTGAGGAGCTGCTCGTTCGTACCGGCAAAGGTGTTCGTCTTGATGAGGTACAGGAACGTACCGGAGGCGGGGACGGACATCGATCCTGGTGGCAACGTGGAGCCCGGCGCCGGCGCGGGCGACTCGATGCGGATGCGACCAACAACCCCCGTTGTGCCGCCATCGCAATCGAGCTCGAACGTGGCGTCGAAGACGGTGATCTCGCCGAGGGAGGACCACGCGAGCTCGCCCACGTCGAACCGCCCCATCGGCACGCAACCGTGTCCGTTACCCCAGACGTCGAGGTGCGCTCCAGCGCTCTGGTTGTAGGGGTCAGTAGCGATATAGGAGCCGACCGTCATGGCCTCGCCCACTGGCGCTCTCAGCTCAACGTGCCAATCCTCGCCGGTGGCTCGCGCGAGGCCGCTGAAGTGATCGAGCCGGAGACCACCGCTCACGATCTTGTCCGGGCCCGCGACGATGAGGATCTCGCGCCCATCGCCGACGAAGCCATTGCTGTGGAGGTACAGGAATGTTCCCGAGCTCGGGACCGTAAGCGAGCCGGGAGGTAAGACGACCGCTCCGGCCGCCACGTTGATAGCCGTCTGGAGCAGCAGCGCCACCATGACCACGACGCCTGCTCGCCTCGCCGCCTGCAGAGACGCGGACGTACCCCATTGCTTCATCGCTATTTCCCCTGATTGAGCTTGACCGTCTGGGTCGCGGACGCGGTATCGCAGTGCAGCGCGTCGCAGTGGTACGCGGTAACGCTGGCGGTCGCACTGCTGGAGCCGAACTTGTTGTCGCCTGCGACCAGCATCGACCATGACGAGGACGGCGCCACGCAGTCGACCGTGCCGGACATCGAACCTTGGACGATCGTGTGGTCCGGCTTCATCTGCGTGAACGAACCGCGAAGATCGACCGGGACCGAACGCGAGCAGGACACGTTCCCGGAGATCGTCGCGTACCACGACGAGTCGCTGGCCTTGCCCTTCGCGTCGATCGTCACTCCGAGCGTGACCGGTGGGGGCGGCGGAGGCGTCGGATGTTCGATACGGATGCGGCCGTGCTGCAGGGTGAGGCTGTTGTCGCAGTAGAAGTGGAAGGTCGCCTGGAAGACGCTCATCTCGTAGTCCCACGCGATCGAAAGCTCGTCGACATCGAAGCTGCCGCTGACCTCGTTGCAGCCTCGGCCGTCGCCGGTGATATCGAGACCGGGCGTGCCGGCGGTCCGCGAGATCACGCGCACAGCGTTGGCGTAATGCCCCACCGCGAGGGCATTCCCCGGCGCGGCGGCGATGTCGACGTACCACCAGTGCACGTAGTTGCCTTGGATCACAGTTGCGTGGAAGACGCTGTTGTCGGAGTAAGGCCACGACCAGTCGAAGGACGAGTCCGCCGCGGTGTAGAGCTCCTCGTAGGGACCCACGCTCGTGTTCGTCCTGATGAGGTAGAGATACGTGCCGGACGTGGGGACAGTCTTCGATCCCGGCGGGAGAGTGCTGCCAGGCGCCGGCGCCGGTGATTCGATCCGGATGCGCCCATACAGCGCCGGCGTCAGGCCCTCGCAGTGTTGCTCGAACGTCGCATCGAATACGGTGATCTCACCAAGCGGCGAGAAGGCGAGCTCAGTTACGTCGAACTGGCCCGTGAGCGTGTTGCAGCCACGGCCCTCACCGGTGATCTCGAGACCCGGCGAACCGGCGGCTTGGAAAGCCGCGCGGCTGGCGCCCGTGTATGAGCCGACGACCAGCGGTCGTCCGTCCGGCGCGGACATAGCAACGTCCCACCCGGTGATCGCGAGATACACCGCGCCGCCGAATCGGCTGCCGCGCAGCGCGCCCCCGATCTTTCCGTCGGCGGGCGTGAAGAGCCGCTCCTGCCCCTGACCGATCCAGTCTCCGCTTTGGCTGTTGAGGTAGAGAAACGACCCCGAGGTCGGGAGGGTGATCGATGGCGGCGGCAGCGTGACCGTGGCGGCGGCAGGCGACGCTGAGGCCGTCACGACCAGCAGCGCCGCGACAAGTGCGGATCGCATCTTCATGTGTGTTGGTCCTCCCTCACGCGAGGCTCTGTGTCGAGAGCCGGAGCGGCTCACGATTAGAGAACGTCGCTCCCAAGACGCCAGTAGCAGGGCCTTAGCAAAGGACCAGTACGAATTACTGATGTGCGGAGCGCATCGCCAGCCGCAGGGGCGGAACTGCCCCGATTACGTGAGGCATCAGAATCGGGTCGTCGAAAACGTGACGGCGACGACGAAAGCGCCTAGGCGAGATTCCCTGGGAGGAACGGCTCCGGCAGGAGCGCTGTCATCGTTGTGGTCTTCCGCAACCCACTCGTCGTCGCGAGCACCACGCGCACATCCGGCGCGAACTCCGCGATGACCTGCCGGCACGCGCCGCACGGCGTCGGCAGCTTGTCGTCCTCGATG
>VBEU01000043.1 GCA_005883775.1 Chloroflexota bacterium
ACGCTCATCGTCGTGACGGAGCTCGGCAGCGGAGTGACCGTCGGCGTGATCGCGATCCTGGGGTTCGCGGGCGCCCTGCAGATATGGCACCTCTACGTGACGTATGCGATCTTCGGAGCGGCAACGGCGTTCAGCGTGCCGGCGCTCGGAGCGATCATCCCCGAGCTCGTTCCGGAGGAGATCCTCGTCGCGGGCAACGCCGTCCAGGGTCTCTCGCGGCAAGGCGCACGGGTCGGTGGGCCGATCATCGGCGGTCTCCTTGTCGCCACGGCGGGTCCGCCCGCGGCGTTTGCGTTCGACGCGCTCAGCTTCTTTCTCTCCGCGGGCGCCGTCGCGCTGACGAGAGCGCGCTCACACGGTGCCGAGTCAACACACTCGATCCTGCGAGAGATCCGTGAAGGCTTCGCATTTGTCTTCTCGGTGCAGTGGCTCTGGGTCACGATCTTCGGCTGGTCGCTCATCGTGGCTGCCTTCATCGGCGCGATCGCGGTGGCGTTGCCGCTTCTCGTGACGGGCGTTCTTGGTGGCGGCGCCGTCACATACGGCTTCATCAACGCGGCGGTCGGCGTGGGCGAGGCGATCGGGGTTACGGCGATCGCGCAAGTCCGCATCCGACGAAGTGGCATCGCTATGTACCTCTTCGGCGCGCTGAGCGGGGTTTCGTTCTTCATCTACGGCCTCATCCCAACGGTTCCCGGCGCCCTTCTCGCCAGCGCCATAAACGGTCTGAGCTTCGCCTGCTTTGGCGTCTTGTGGGTGACTGCCCTCCAGGTCCACGTTCCGAAACGTCTTCTGGGTCGCGTGACGAGCGTGGACTACTTCGGCGGGACGCTCCTCGCGCCGTTTGCTCCGGTCGGAGCGGCGCTTCTTGCGAATAGCCAGGGACCGACCTTCGTTTTCGTCCTCGCCGGCGCGATCACGGTCGCGCTGACGCTCGCCGGTCTGCTGCTGCCGTCGATACGAAATCTGGAATGAATCCTGCGAGATACCGCCCCGCGGTACGATTGCGTCAACGCCGGGACCGGCCCGAAGCCGGCCTGGACGGAGGTCAAAAGTGAGCGATCAGTACGGCGGCGCGGCACCAACGCCGGCTCCGAAGAAGGTCACCGTTCCCGACCTCGTCGCGATGAAACGCGACGGCAAGCGCATCACGATGATGACGGCATACGACGCGGCGTTCGCGCGCCTCGTCGCAGAGGCCGGCATCGACGTCATCCTCGTCGGCGATTCGCTCGGCATGGTCGTCCTCGGCTATCCGACGACCGTACCGGTGACGATGGACGACATGGTCCGCCACGCGGCCGCCGTTTCGCGCGGTGCGACCCGGCCCCTCCTGATCGGCGACATGCCGTTCGGGTCGTACCAGGCGAGCCCCTCCGATGCTCTTCGG
This sequence comes from Chloroflexota bacterium, assembly GCA_005883775.1. Lineage (GTDB taxonomy): Bacteria > Chloroflexota > Limnocylindria > P2-11E > P2-11E > 3-1-20CM-2-70-9. Next base: position 1,391 of record VBEU01000043.1, read on the forward strand.
AACGCGGCGCGTTTCCTCAAAGAGGCAGGGATGGATGCGATCAAGGTGGAGGGCGGCGCCGAGGTCGTCGAGACGGTCCGCACTCTCACGGCGAACGGGATCGCGGTCATGGCCCACGTCGGGCTCACCCCGCAGCGCGTAGCCCAGCTCGGCGGGTTCAAGGTCCAGGCGAAGACCGCGCGGGCGGCGCGGCGGCTCATCGACGATGCGGTCGCGCTCGAGGAGGCCGGTGCGTTCTCGATCGTGCTCGAAAGCGTTCCGGCGCCCGTCGCCGCGCTCGCCACCGAGCGCCTTGCGATCCCGACGATCGGCATCGGCGCCGGTGTGGACTGCGACGGTCAGGTCCTCGTGCTCCACGACGTGCTCGGGCTCTACGGAGAGTTCAAGCCGAAATTCGCGAAGCGCTACGCCGACATCGGCGCAGCCGTCACGAGCGCGCTCCGAGATTTCGATCGCGAGGTTCGTGAGGGCTCGTTCCCGACCGACGAGCACAGCTTCACGATGAAGGAGAGCGAGCTGCTCTCGCTGCAGCGGAGCCTGGCACAGCAAAAGGCTTCGTAATGCGCGTAGCGATCCTGGGCATGGGGGCGATCGGCCACGTCGTAGCGCGGGCGCTCGATGGGCGGGCCGAGCTCGTGAGAGTGGATCGCACCCGCGCGCCTCTCCGCGATCGGGAGGCGCCGGTCGACGCGGCGATCGTCACGACGAAAACGCCCGGGACCGCGTGGGCGGCCGAGGTCGCCGCGAAGATCCTCGCGCCCGAGGGCGTCGCCCTCACGATTCAGAACGGGCTCGGGAACTACGAGACGCTCGTCGAGCACGTCGGCCGCGAGCGCGCGGCCGTCGGCGTGATCTACGTCGGCGCGCAGCTGGTCGCCGGCGAGCTGCGCGCGACCGGGCCAGGCAAGGTCGAGCTCGGGCGCCCCTCCGGGGGCGCGCCGCGAGCAAAGCTCGACACGCTCGCGGAACTGCTGCGCGCCGGCGGGATGGACGTGACCGTCGTGGAAGATCCCTGGCCGGCCGTGTGGCGCAAGGTCGTGACGAACGCCGCGGTGAATCCACTCACGGCGCTCATCCGCCGGACGAACGCAGAGCTTCTCGCGGACCCACCCGCGTCTTTGGTCGCGGATTGTCTCGCGCGCGAGGTCGCTCGGGTTGCGACAGTGGCGGGCGTGCGGATCGGCGAGGACGAAGCCGTGAAGCAGTGGCGGGCGATGGCCGCGCTGACGGGCGCCAATCGCTCATCGATGCTGCAGGACGTCGAGGCCGGCCGGCCGACGGAGATCGACGCGATCTCCGGTGCCGTCGCGCGCGAAGGTGAGCGTCGTGGGGTCCCCGCTCCGCTCAATCAGGCGATGACGCTGCTCGTCGGCACGCTCGCCTAGGTCGCGACGGCGGTCTTCACCTCCGCGTCCCGATCGGGCTGGTCGCGCTCACTGAGGAGCCACCACGTCCGCATCGGACCTTTTCCTTTGACGTCGATCGTCCCTCGCGGCTCGCACACGAAGCGATCCTTCAGGAGCTCGTAGGTCGCCTCCGTCATCTGGATCTTCCCGGGTTCGCCGTGCGACTCCATTCGCGCCGCCGTATTCACGGGATCGCCCCAGATGTCGAACACGAACTTCCGCCGTCCGATGACTCCACCAATTACCGCGCCCGAGTTGATGCCGACCCTGAAGTCGAGGCAACGCCGCCCGGAGCGTTTGCGTTCAGCCACGTATTCGAGCATCCCAAGCGCTAGCCGCGCGACCGCGTCGGCGTGGTCGCGGCGCGGCTGCGGCACGCCGGCGACGCCCATCCAGTTGTCCCCGATAGTGCGGATCTTCTCGACTCCCTGACGATCGGCCAGGCCGTCGAAGAGGCTGACGTACTCGTCGAGCAACGCGACCATGTCTCGTGGCGTCAGTTCAGCGGTGAGCGGGGTCGAGTTGACGACGTCGGCGAAGATCATGGTCGCCTCGCCGTAGGCGTCCGCGATCACCTCCTCCCGCTCCCGGAGCCGCGTCGCGATCGGCGCCGGAAGCACGTTCAGAAGCAACCGCTCCGAGCGCGCGCGCTCCATCGCGAGCTGCCGCGCGTAACCGGCGAGCAGCGCGAACGCGACTCCCGAGATCGTGGCAATGTTCGCGGCGAAGAAAGCGGTCACGATCCAGGCAGGCAGGCCGTTTGCCTCGCGGGGCTGAACGAGTGCCGCGAGCACTACGACGGCGGCGAAGGCCACAAGCCAGCGAATACCGGCGCGGATGCCGCCAAATACGAGAGCGCAGAACGGCGCGAGAACGGACCAGAGCACCACGCCGCTCGATAGTTGGAAGCCGCCCAGAGCTGTATGCACGCCGAGCGGGAGCGTGAGGATGATCAGGGACTCGATCTGGCGGGCACGTTCGAAGTTGTGAGTGCGTGCGAACGCGGCAAGGTTCGCGAGCGTGAGCGGAACGGACACGAGCGGAAAGATCGCGGCGACCGATTCTCCGAACGTGTAATAAACACCGGCCCAGGGCGGGACCGATGCGAGGACGGCGAGCGCGAACACGACCAACAACCGGTTGCGCCTCCGGTCTTCGGGCGAATCGGTCCTCGCGCTTCCCATCCCGAGCACCTGGTCGAGTACTCGCACCCGGTGCATTCTCCTGCGAGACCGACCGGCTGACCGACCGAATCGACGGGACATCCGGGCTGCTGCGTGCTCGCCCCCACCCGTTGAAGCGCGAGGATCGCAGCGCAACCTGAGACCGCCCGGCCACCCGGGAACCTATGAACCGGTCGAGCGTTACATGGAAATGAGGCTCCTGCTGGCGCTCGCCCTCGTGCTCGCCGCCTGCGGCGGCTCTGTCGGCTCGCCGGGGCCGTCTTCAGCGCTGCCGCCCGAGGCGCGCGGGGCACTAGGACAGATCTACGCGGACGGCCACGCCTACACGCTGCAGGTGGAGCTGTATCGCGATCTCATGCCGGGTCCGGCGCCGACACCAAAGCGCGGTGTTGGCGGCACGATCTTCCTGAAGCCTGACGTGGAGAGCGACCCGCCGGCCGGAATGCGGGTGGATAAGGCCTGGCTGGTGAACGGCGCCGACGTCTGGGAAACGGTCCCGCAGCCGCTCCAAACGTTCGCGGCCGACCGTCGCAACCACCTCTCGCTGAGCGTGCGCGACGGCCCGACCTGGGACACGAGCGCGAAGGTCGACGTCGTGTTGCGCTTCAGCACCGCGAGCGGCACGTATTTCGTCCAGCAGCGCGGCGTCCAGATCATCGGCGCCCTGTAGGAGCCGGCTCCGACCTATCGGCTCGCGATGAGCAGGGCGACCATAACGAGCGCGCCGAGGCCGGCCACGGCGCCGATCGTGAGAAGAGCTCCCGACACCATCTCTGCGGCCCGTCCGCGAAGCGGGCGCCTCTGGTTCCGCTGACCAAGTACGGCGATCACCATGATCCCGAGCATTGCCATCAGCCCAAGCTCAGAAGTCCCCGACATAAGACCTCCCGTTCGCGCCGCTCATTGTGACCCAGGCCCTAAACGGCGCCCCGCGACGAGCGCCACCGCCGACATCGCAACGAAGGCGATCCCCATCCAGCTGAAGGCCGTCGCGAGACCGACCGCCTCAGCGAGGAAACCGAAGAGCGGCGCACCGATGCCGCCGACGTGGGCGTTCAGGAGGTAGTACCCGCCGAGGACCGTCGCCCGGCGGCCCGGGGACGCGCTATCCATGACGAGCGTCTCCGTCACGGTCGAGCGCATCGACCAGAGCAGGCCGAAAACGACCAGCGCGATGAGGAGCGCGTCGTTCGGCACCGCCGTCACCGCGAACACCGCCGGGCCCATCAGCGCGAGCCCGCCGACCATCACGCGGCGGCGTCCGAACCGGTCCGAGAGCCAGCCGCCGAGCGGCGCGCCGATCACGCCGACGAGCTGCGGGACGCCGAAGAAGACCGCGGCCAGCGCCGGCGAGAGTCCGCGCGCGTCGACCAGGTACAGCGCCAGGAACGCGAGCAGCGCCGCAATGCCGAATTGAAATGCGATCGAGAGCGAGACGACCGGGCCGACGTCGCGGAACACTCGGCCGATCTCGCGGAAGGCCGCGAACCGATCGCCCGGCGCGGCCCGCTCCAGCCCATGCGGCGCGACGAACCACAGCAGCGCGCCGAAAATGATCGGCGCCGCGGCGAACCAGATGTACGGCGTTCGCCACGTGCCTGTTGCCGTGGCAAGGATCCCGGCGACGGCCGGCGCCGCGAAGAACGAGAGATGGCCGCCGGTGATGTGTATGCCCATCGCGGTCCCGCGCACGCGCGGCGAGAAGGTGCGAGCGATGAGCGCAGCGGCGGGGCCGTGGTACGACCCGGAGACGATGCCGAGCACGATGAGGAGCGCGAGGAGCTGCCAGTACGAGCCCGCCGTGGCGAGCGCGACACTCGCCGCGCCCATGAGGAAGAGCCCGCCAACGATGACCACACGGGAGCCCACGCGGTCGGCGAGCATGCCCCACGGCGCGTTGGCGAGTCCCGCGGCGATGGAGAACGCGGACACCGCGAAGCCGCTCTCGGCATAGCTGAGCGCGAATGCATCGCGGATTAGGGGCAGCAGCGGATTGAGGAGCGAGTTCGCGACGTGATGCGAGAAGTGCGCGGCGGTGATGGTGCCGAGGAGGACCTGGCCGCGCCGCTCTTTGAGTGACAGCTCCTCGACCGCGGGTTCGGTCGGGACGAGGATGGCCTCGTCGGCGATCGTCGTCACGCGATCTCCTCGATGCTCACGCCGAGCAGCACGTTGTCGATGAGCCGCGTCTTGCCAACCCGTGCCGCGAGCGAGATGACGGCGCGTTCGGCCGGCCGCGCGAGCTCTTCGAGGGTCAGCGGGTCGGCCACGGACACGTATTCCACAGCAATGCCAGGAACAGCGGCGCCGCGCTCGACGCGGTCGCGCAATTTCGCGGGGTCGCGCTCACCACGGGACCAGTCCTCTTTCGCGTCGCGCAAGGCGCGCGACAGCACGACCGCCCGCTGCCGGTCGTCCGCGGAGAGGTAGCGGTTGCGCGAGCTCATCGCCAGCCCGTCGCGCTCCCGCACGATGGGGCAGCCGACGACCCGCACGCCAAGACGCAGGTCCCGACTCATCGTCTGGACGACGCGCAGCTGCTGGAAATCTTTCTGGCCGAAGTACGCGACGTCCGGACGAACGATCGAAAAGAGCTTCGTGAGGACGGTCGCGACGCCGGCGAAGTGATCCGGCCGCGCGACCCCCTCGAGCCGCTCCGCGACCGCGCCCGGCTGGACGCGCGTCGTGTCGCCGGGCGGGTACATCTCCTCGACAGTCGGTGCGAAGACCACCGCCGTTCCGAGGCGCGCGCAGAGGGCGAGATCGGCTGACTCGTCGCGCGGGTACGCCGCGAAATCTTCGTGCGGGCCGAACTGGGCCGGATTTACGAAGATCGAGACGATCGCCAGGTCGTGCTCGCGCACGGCGCGCTCGATCAGCGACGCATGACCGTCATGGAGCGCACCCATCGTGGGTACGAAGGCGATCGAAGACGTCGCCGACCCCGTGCGGAACCCACGGACCTCGGAGACAAGACGAAATACGTTCAACCGGCGGCAGTATCGACCGGCGCCGTCCTCCTCGCCTGGTACGCCGGGATCGTCGCCATCGGCGGCCGCTCGATGTCGATGATGTCGTGCATCTCGAGGTGGAGCTTCCCGCCGCCCGCCGCGATGAGCTTCATGCATCTTCGAGAGGTCGTAGAGCGATTGATTGCGGTGGATGCGCTGTTTCATGTCGACCTGACCGATGGCACTGAGACCCGCGCGCTGCAGCGTGTCCACGAGAAGCCCCGTCTCGACGCCGTACCCCGAGAAAAACGGCAGCTGCTCCAGCAGCGCTCGCCGCCCGGCCTGCTCGCCAGAGAGAGGCTGGACGATCCCGGAGAGCTCCGGAAAGAAAAGGTTCAGGATCGGCCGCGCCGCGAGCTCGGTCACGCGGCCACCACCGGTCGCCTGCAGCTCGTCACCGATGTGGAGCGGGCGCTGGTAGAAGGCTTTAACGAACTGGAGGTCCGGCCGCATGAGAAGCGGACCCACGATGCCGTAGACGAACTTGGGATGGGCGCTGGTGACGTCGGTGTCGATCCACGCGACGATGTCGCCGGTCAGCACGTGCAGGCTCTTCCAGAGCGCCTCGCCCTTGCCGCGGTAGCTGCCGGTCTCGGGAAGGATCTCATCGTGTATGAAGACCGGCACGCCCTCTTCTGCGGCGATCTCGCGGGTGCGATCCTCCGAGCGTGAGTCGACGACCACGAGCTCGTCGACGAGCGGAACGCGCTCGACGAGCCGGGAGCGGATGGCCCGGATGACCTTGCGGATCGTGGCCTCCTCGTTGAGCGTCGGCAGCCCGACGGAGATGCGGATGCCCTGACGCTCCTTGGCTTCGACCAGGCGTCGTAGGTCCGCGAACTCGCTCGAGCTGAACGTGTTCTCGGCGAACCACTTGTCGGTGATCTCGCCCAGCACGCGACTTCGTTCGGCGCGCCCAAGCGGCAGACGAGTCCGCTCGACGAACACCGGCGAGGCGAGTGGCGCGCTCGTGCGGACGACCAGGGCATTACGTGCGCCGGCGATGATCGTCTGGCCGATGGGCCCGAGCGGGTCGCGCGCGCCCTCCCGGCCGGTCGCGCCGAACACGATCGCGTCGTGCTCGTCGAGCTCGTCGGTGATCACCTTGGCCGGATCGCCGGATCGCGTGACGAGCCGCTCGACGCGCTCGTCGTACGCACGCTCGCCAAGCAGCTGGTAGAGCGTCTGCGGCTTGCGCCCGCCGTTGCGCTCGGCGACGTGGAGCAACGTGACGGCGCCCGTTCCCTATCGTGCGAGCTCGATCCCGAGCCGCGCGGCGAGCTGCGCGTACCGGCCGCCGCGGACCGGAACGAGGATGCGCTTCGCGCGCGCGGGTCGGCCCTTCACGACGGCGAGATCGCAGGGCGGCTGTCGCAGGATCGCTTCGATCGTCGTCCCGAGGACGTCCCATCCGGGGCGGCGCCAGCCAACGACGAGCAGGTCGGGCCGCTCGGTCGCGCAGGCCTCCCGGATCGCATCCCAGGCGACGCGAGCGACGATGACGAGGCTGCGCAGGTGGCGCCCGGGGAGCTCACCCGTCAATGCGTCGAGCGCGCGGCGCCGAGCGCGCGCTTCGGGCTGCGCCGAGGCGAGCGTGGCGTCGCCGGTGACCTCGATCGCCGACGCCAGCACGACCTCGCCGTCCCCGGCGAGTGCCGCCGCCGTTTCAAGGAGCCCGCTCTCGCGCTCTGGATCACTGATCGCGACGACGACCTTCATGCGATGCCTTCAAGCACGAGCGGGACCACGCGTTCGGCGAGGACCCGGGACCATGCCATCGCTCGAACGCGCGAGCGGAAACGAGGCCCCGGTCCCTCAAGCGATCGTTCGATCGCGTCGGCGATGACCTCGCCGGGCGCGTCAGGCGGAACGTAGGTCGCGGCGTCGCCGGCGAGCGCGCGCAGGGTCTCAAGATCGCTGCACACGATGGGCAACCGGTGAAGGGCGGCCTCGAGCAGCGGGATGCCGAATCCCTCGCTCTGGCTCGGCAGCACGAGCGCGTCCGAGAGCGCGTAGAGATCGGCAATGACCCGGTATGGGGCTTTCATCCCGAGCGCATACAGGAGGTGGACGCCCGGGATCCCCTCCGCAAGGGTTTTGAGCTCGGCGAGGTAGCGGACGTTCGCCGCGTTGTGCGGTCCAGGTGGTCCCGTCACGACCAGCATCGCGGGGCGACCCCGTCCGCGGAGCGACGCCGTCGCGGCCATGGCGGCCTCGATGCGCTTGCGCCGCGTGAGCCGGGCCGGCAGCACGAGCAGCGGGTCGGCGCGGTAGAGGTCGAGGCGCTCGGCCATGCGCGCGCCGGCCGACGACATTCCGAGCGCGGCGGCGATGTCGACACCGTTTGGAACGACCGCCACGCCTTCGCGTTTCAGGCCGGCGAGGGCGGCGAGCTGATTCGCGCGCTCGTCGGACACGGCGACGTAGCGAATGCCGGGATGCGCGCGCGCGATGAGGCCCCACGGATCGCCTGGGTGGCGTTCGTTCGCGTACTGGGGGTCCGACCATGCGAGGTCGTGCGTCCACGCGATGACGACCCCCGGCCGCTCGCGGGCGAGACGGACGAGGGCTTCCGTCAGCGCCAGATCCTTGTGCATCGTGAGGACGTTGTGAACGACGACGCGGTCGGCTTCGGCCACGATCGGTCGCAGCTTGCGCACGAGTCGTTCGACGAGCGCGTCGTGCGCTGTGGTGCGTTCGCCTTGCGCGAGTGAGCGGAAGTCACGGAGCACGCTCTCGTTCCGTGAATCGACCTCGGGGACGCGAATGAGTCGGACGCCCTTCGACGCCCGCCCTCGTCCGGCGACGATGGTGACGTCGGCGCCCGCTTCGCGGAGCGCGGTCGCGTGCGCCCCCATGACCTGCTCGACACCGCCGAGGATCGAAGGAGCGGTGTAATGGACGAAGACGACGCGCGGGCGCCGGCGCGTCACGCGGTGGCAGCCGCCCTCGTGACCCGGCCGCGACCGCCGACGATGCGATCGCCGCGCTGGTTGCGGCGGACGCGGAACGTGACGCGCGTGTCGAAGACGCGCATGTCCCGAACGTCGATCCGATCGAGCCACGGCGGAAGCGCGGGATCGAGCAAGAGCCGCTGCGTGCCCAGGTCCGGCTGCATACCCAGAAGCGCCCGCACGCAGAGGAAGACCATTCCCGCGGACCACGCCTGTGGGATGCACGACACGAGATAGTCGGCGGGCCGCGCGGAAAAGCGGAGGTCCCGCTGAAAACCGCACCAGAGCTCGGGCAGCTGCGCGTTCGGGAAGCGCCGCCCCGCCTCGATCAGAACGCTTACCACCTCGGCCGCCTCCTCGCGATGGCCGTAGCGCGCGAAGCCCTGGACGATGAGCGAGTTGTCGTGGGGCCAGACCGAGCCGTTGTGGTAGCTCATGGGGTTGTACGTCGGGTATTTGCTCGAGAGCGTTCGGATGCCCCAGCCGGTGTACATGTCGAGCTCCATGAGCCGTCGGGTGACGGCCGCGCCGCGCTCGGGGCTCGCGATACCGCACCAGAGCGCATGACCGGCATTGCTCGTCACCGCGGGCACCTGCTTCTTGTCTCCGTCGAGCGCCTGCGCGTAGCACTGCTCCGCTTCCATCCAGAAGTCGCGCTCGAACCGGGTCTGCAGCTCCTTCGCTTCGCCGCGGAGACGATCGGCGCGCGTGCGGTCGCCGTCGATGTCGTAGAGGTCGGCGACGCCCATCTTCGCCGCGTACACGTACGCCTGTACTTCGACGAGGGCCGCGGGCAGCTTCGACCACTTGCCGTCGGGATCGGACAGCGACTGTGCGGAGTCCTTCCAGCCCTGACTGCGCATCTCGCCAGGCCGGTGGCCGTACTCCACGTAGCCGTCCTTGTCCGGGTCGCCGTAGGTGTCGCACCACGTCAGCGCGCGCTCGGCGGCGGGGAGCAGATCGCGCCAGAGCGCGCGGTCGGCGGTCCATTTGACGGTCTCGGCGAAGACGAGCGCGAAGAGCGGCGTCGCGTCGACCGAGCCGTAGTAGGGGTGATGCGGGACCTCGCCCAGCCGCGCCAGCTCGCCCCGGCGGAGCTCGTGGAAGATCTTTCCAGGCTCCTCCTCGGTGAACTCGTCGACCTTTTGTCCCTGGTGGCTCGCGAGAAGGCGCAGCGTGCCTCGCGCGATGTCCGGATTCCATCCGAGCGTCTGATAGGCCGAGATGAGGCCGTCGCGGCCGAAGGGCACGGCGTACCAGGGGATGCCCGCGGTCGGGTAGGGACCGCTCGGGTGGAACTCGAGAAGCGCTCTCAGGTCGAGCGCGCTTCGCGTGATGAGGCCCTCGTCGAGCGTCTCCGAGCTCGTGCTGTGGCGAGTGCACGACCGCAGGAAGCGGCGGTAGCGAGCGTTGAGAGCGTCGATCGCGTCGTCGAAGCGATCCGGCGATGCCGCAGGAGCAGCGCCGTCTTCGCGCGGGATGGCGGCGAGCTCGAGCTGGAGGAACTGCTGCGGCCCGAGCGTACGCGTCACGCGGAACACGTTTCCCTCGATCGCGTCCGGCGCGGGTCGCAGCGTGATCTCGGTCGTCCGCCGAACACCGTCTCGGCCGACGCGCTCGAAGATGAGGCCACCCTCTCGCGGCCCGCGCGTCGAGGCGAGCGGCGCGAGGCTGAGGTCGCGATATGCCCGCACCGCGAACATGTCGCGGAACGCCGCCTCGAACTCGAGCTCGACTTTCACGTCGACCGCGTGCGCGTTCGCGTTGAGCACGCCGATCCGCTCGCGGAGTCCGTCCGCGAGAAAGCGCGTCCGGCGGATCGACAACGTGTCCGCGGCATGCCGTGCCGTCCCGAGCACCGCGCCCTCGGAATGCATGAGCTGAAATGTCGCGACGTAGTTCTGCTCGGTGTTCGCCGACAAGAGGAGCGGCCGCGAGCCGTTCACGCGGAGCGCATAGCCAGAGAGGTACTGCGTGTCGTGGTAGTAGAGGCCGAGCGGGCTCATCGCGCCGAGCGGCAGGCCCCCATCGTCC
>VBEU01000044.1 GCA_005883775.1 Chloroflexota bacterium
CGCAGCCGTGTACCCCGAGATCATCGTGACCGCGGTCGCGCTGATCGTGCTCGTCGCAGACGCGATCCTCGATCGGCGCCGGGCCGCGTTCGCGCTGCCGGTTCTGACGATCGCCGGGCTGATCGTGGCTCTCGCCGCGGTCTTCAATGTCGTGCCGGCCGCTCAGTACTTCCGCGGGTTCGTGACGATCGACGCCTTCACCTCGTTCTTCCGCGCGGTCTTCATCATCCTCGCGATCTTCGCCGCCGCCGTTTCACCCGCGTACCTCGGGCGGCGAGGCGTGCCCCCAGGCGAGTACTACGCGATCATCTGCTTCTCGACGCTCGGTGCGATGACCATTGCGCTGTCGTCGGACCTGATCACCCTCTTCATCGGTCTCGAGACGATGACTATTCCGATCTATGTCCTTGCGGGGATCCAGCGAACGGATCGGTTCGCGAACGAGGCCGCGATCAAGTACTTCCTCCTCGGTGCGTTCAGCTCGGCCCTACTCCTTTACGGGTTCGTGTGGCTCTACGGGATCACGCAGGCGACCGACTACGTCACGATCGCGAACGTCCTCGCCAGGCAGGGGATCGCGAACGGTCCGACCATCGTCGCGCTCGCGCTCGTCACGGTCGGTCTGGGCTTCAAAGCCGCGATCGTGCCGTTCCATCAGTGGACGCCCGACGCCTACGACGGCGCACCGACCCCGGCCACCGCGTTCATGTCGGTCGGCCCCAAAGCGGCCGCTTTCGCGGCGATCCTCCGCGTCCTCCTTGGCGCGCTCGGTCCGCTCGGCGTGGATTGGAGCGCGGTCCTCGCGATCCTCGCCGCGGTCACCATGACCGGCGGCAACATCGTCGCGCTCGCGCAGACGAATACGAAGCGGATGCTCGCGTACTCGAGCATCGCGCACACCGGCTACATCCTCGCGGCGGTCGCCGCGGCGAAGGCGGGTCCGAGCGCCGGCGCCGCGGTGCTCTTCTACGTGTTCGCGTACGGGCTCATGAACCTAGGCGCCTTCGCGTGCCTCTTGTTTTTCGACCTCGAGGGTACGCGCGGGGCGTCTCTGGACGAGCTGAACGGGTTCGGCCGCCGACAGCCGTTTGGCGCCCTCGCGTTCGCGATCTTCCTCATCTCGCTCACCGGCATCCCGCCCACGATCGGCTTCGTCGCCAAGTTCGTGGTGATCCAGCCGGTCCTCGACGCCGGACTCGCGTGGCTCGCCGTGGTGATCGCGCTCAACGCGGTCCTCGCGGCCTTCTATTACCTGCGGGTCGTCGTCCGCATGTACATGTACGACGTCGAGGAGAAGGTGCCGCGTCTCGCGAGCGGCCGCGCGCTCTCCATCAGCCTCGGCATCGCGTCCTTCGCGGTGATCGTGCTGGGGATCCTCCCCAATTCGATCTACCAGTGGGCACTCCAGGCCGCGCAGCCGCTCGTTCGCTAACGCCGCGGGGGTACGCCCCAGCGCCGAGCTGGTACGAGCCTTTCTCCGACCCAGCCGCCCACCGCGCCGATCACGACCGCGATCGCGAGCGGTGCCAGCACTTCCGGGAAGTGGAGCGAGATGAGTCCGTTGAACTCATCGACCGGTGCGGTCTGAGGCCGGAAGGCTTGATGAAGCTGGGTGGCGATGATGCTCCCGACGAAGAGCGAGAAGAGGAGCGCGACGGGCGCCGCGATGGCGCCACCGTTCCCGGCGATGACTCCGGCGCAGAACAGGATCGCGCCGGCGACACCCAGCAGGATCACCGGCGGGACCGGCAGCGGCTCGGTCAACGCCCACCAGAACGCCAGGCCGATCGCGCTCGCGACCACCGACGCGAACACGCGTGGCCAGCTCACGGTCTGGCTGTCACGGCTCGCGCGCGGATCGCACCTCCGACCCATCCCGCGAACGCGCCAAGAAGGATGAACGGAAACACCGCGACGGGGATGCGGAGGAAGAAAGACGCGAACGCTCCGGGATCCCCTCCCGGGTGCGTGAGCGCCGCGACGATCGCGTACAGGAACGCACCGACAAGGACCGAAAGGGCACCCGCGAGGACCGTGCGGCGACCGGCGAAGAAGCCTGCGCCAAAGGCCGCGAACCCGATATAGAGGAGCGCGAGCGCGGCCCCGGCGCCGATCCACAGGTCGAGGCGTTGGTACGGCACGATCTGAACGATCCCGGCGCCGAGCACGGCGACGGCGAAGCGCATGCTTTAGGCCACGGTCGCGAACGCGTGGCTCGCCCGGTTCAAAGGACGGGCCGAGCCGTCTCTATCGATGACCGCAATGTCCTCGATGCGGACGCCGAACCGGCCAGGGAGATAGACCCCGGGCTCGATCGAGAAGGCCATCCCCGGCTCGAGGCGCTCACGATTGCCGCGCACGAGGTAGGGATGCTCGTGGCCGTCGAGACCGATGCCGTGGCCGGTGCGATGGATGAAGAACTCGCCGTACCCGGCCTCGTCGATCACGCGCCGCGCCGCAGCGTCGACGGACTCAGCGGATGCGTCCGTCCGCGCGGCCGCGTAACCGGCCTCTTGCGAACGGCGGACGACGTCGTGGACTTTCTGCTCCTCGCGGCCGATCGTGCCCCCGACGTGGACCGTCCGCGTGATATCCGAGCGATAGCCCCTCATCGCGCCGCCGAAATCAAGAACGATCGTGTCGCCGTCAGCGATCCGGCGGTCACCGGCCTCGTGATGCGGGGATGCGCCGTTCGCGCCCGATCCGACGATCGTGAATGCGACCTCGTCGTGTCCCTCGGCCCGAAGAAGGTCGGCCAGGTCCGCGCCGATCTCACGTTCCGTCCGACCCGCGAACGAACGCTCGAGGATCCGCGCGTACGCGCGATCCGCGGACTCGGACACCGCCCGGAGCGCTTCGACCTCGGCGGCGTCCTTCCGCATGCGCAGACCGCGCGTGATCGCAGAGGCGACCCGAAACTCGCGGTGCGGGAGCGCCTCTTGGAGCGGCAAGAGGAACGACGCCGACATCTGATCGGCGACCGCGACGGGGCCCGAGGAGTGAACGAGTGACGCCACGATGGCGAAGGGATCGTCCGTTTCTTCCCACGTCCTCCGCTCGACGTCCGGTGCGGCGACCGCCGCGCGTGGCGCTTCGAACGCCGGGCAGACCATCGTCGCTCTACCCTCACGGTCCAGGACGAGACAGGTCAGACGCTCACTGGCGAAGAGGTGGTACCCCGCGAGGTACTGAAGATCCGCGCTCGGCGACACAAGAAGCGCGCCGAAATCTTGCTCGCGCAGCTTTGCCGCTGCGCGTGTCCGCCGGTCCGCGAAGCTCGCTCGTTCGCTCGGCATCCGTTCTGCATCCGAGGATAGCCGCATGCCCCGCTCGTTCGTCGCGCTCGCTGGAGCCCTGCTGCTCGCAGTCGGTGTCGCGCTCATCGCGGGCGAAGCTCTCCCTCGCGCGGGCCCGGTCGCTCCCCTCGCGTTGCCGACCGCGTCCGCCGCCGTCCCCGCGCTTCCAACCGTCTCGCCCGTCTCGACCACACCGGTGCCGGCGGCGGCCGGACCGATTCCCGACGGCTATCGCATCCGACTCCCGCGCCTTGGGATCGACCTGCCGATCGCGGAAGGTGACGTCGAACGCGACGTCGTGGTCCAGCAGACTCCGGAGAATTTCGCTTTTCACTTTCCGGGGACGGCGATCCCGGGCACGTTCGGGAACACCTACATCTATGCGCACGCGCGCCGCGGAATGTTCCTCTCACTCTGGAACGCGCGCGTCGGCGACGAGGTCACGATCACGACGCCGAGCGGTGGTGAACTCAAATTTGTAATCACGGAGCTTCACCCGCGCGTCCCGCCCGCCGACACGAGCTGGATCCAGCCGACCGATGACGAGCGACTCACGCTTCAAACCTCGACGGGACCGAACCGCGAGGATCCGCGGTTCGTGGTGATCGCCGCGCCTGCATAGCGCTCGCTTCCTCGACGTAACGATCTCGTATCGCGGGAAAGCCAAAGCGGCCGGCCGACCAAGCTCTCGCACGAACTGTTTATTGGGCGATGCCGTGTTCACGAAATCGACACATTGTGGAATCGGTCCTGCAAAGAGTCGCCCCCATGTTCCGGGGGGCACTGGCCAGGGCGGGCGTGTTTGCGTTCGTCGTCCTTGGCCTTCTGCCATTCCTGCGCCCTTCGTCCGGGGGCGAGGCGCGATCAATATCGGTAGCGCAAGCATTTCCCACCGCGGCGGTCGTGTCGGTCGAGATAAGGCCGGAGCGCGTCCGTGACGTCGCGCGAGCTGCGGTCGTCCTCGGCGAACAGGCCACCCCGGCCCCGACGGCCCAAGCCGAGCCGACTGCGACGCCCGAGCCCACCCCCGTGCCGTCGGCGCCCCCTCCTGCACGCCCGGCCGTGACGCTTCCACCGCTTCCCGATCCGCCCACCGCAGGCATCGTGATCGCGTCGTGGTACGGGCCGGGCTTCTACGGGAACCGCACCGCCTGCGGTCAGACCTACACGCCCGAGATCGTCGGCGTCGCGCATCGAACGCTGCCCTGCGGCACCCTGGTGGTCCTCGAGTACCGCGGGCACACGATGACCGTCCCGGTCATCGACCGCGGGCCCTATATCGCGGGACGCACGCTCGATCTTTCGCACGCGACCCACGTCGCGATGGGCTGTCCCGACCTCTGCACGCTTTCGATGCGGATCGGGCCGTGAGTGTCCTCCGACCGTCCGCCTAGCCGCCCGGACACTCACCGGGCGGACGAGCGCTGGCATACGTCTTGCAGCCGCCCTTGCCACCTAGCCCGGGCAGCACACGACCAACTCCGATGGGCGAGAAAGGGTGACGCGATGACGCGGAACAAGGGAGCGATGACTGTCGCCGAGGCAGGTCGCCGCGGAGGCGCGACGACGGCGCAGCGGCACGGCCCGGAGTTTTACGAGCAGATCGGCAAGAAGGGTGGCAAGACGACCGCGCAGCGTCACGGATCCGACTTCTACGAGCAGATCGGAAAGCAGGGCGGGCAGAAGGTGAAGGAGCTTTACGGGCCGCGCTTCTACGGACGCATTGGAAAGATCGGTGGCGACACCGTTTCAGAGAAGTACGGACACGAGCACTTCGAGGAGATCGGCAAGAAGGGCGGACAGAAAGTCGCTGAGCTCATCGCAAGAGGCAGGCAGGCGACATAACGACCTTCGTCGACGGCACGCTGAGCGAGCGAGGAACCGAGGTGCGCCGGTCTTTCGGCGTGCATGATCCGATTCCGATCGCGATCCACCCTCGCTTCCCATTGACACGCATGGGGCGCTCTATATCGTCGCGACCTGTACGCGGAGGTTCCTTTCTGGAGCCTTTGTGTACCGAGAAGCGAACGATGAGGAAGGTCGTAGAGGGAAGGGCAGTGGATCAGGTCGCGGCGCCGCTCGTGGCCGTCGAGTGGGAGGACATCACCGCCTACTCGCGGACCGCGCTCCCCGAGGATTTCGAGCCATACCGTCTGCGGAAGCTCACGTGCGGACTCCTCTGGAAGGACACTCCCGAGTATGTCGTCGTGGTCGGCGACTACGACATCACCAACGAGGGTCGGGATTACCGGCACAACGACTTCCACATCATTCCTCGCGGCGTGATCCGCCAACTGACCTACCTACGGGAGACCTCGAGCCCGCTCGTTTCCCTTGAGGTCGAAGCCAGCTAAAGAGCCTCTAAGAAACCGCGGCAAACTAAAACCGCCGCGCCCGGAACTGCGTATCTAGGGATACGGAAACCGAAAAGCCCGATCGACGGTATTGGAACAAAGGATCGGTCTTGACCGTTTTTCCGGTGGAGGTTTCGCGATAAATGGCCCTTCGAGCTGAGCTTTACTGCTATTTCTGCGGCCACGGCCTGGGCGAGGTGCTCGTACCCACGAGTGCGCGCCGGCCGACCGTTGAGCAACTGCGCACCGCCTACGAGAACGTCCGCGGCCGAGAGGCGCCCGTTTGGAACGACGGTGACCAGCCCCTCTGCCCTCGCTGTGGTGGGCAGCTTTTTCTCGAGCGTTTCGAGCACGAGGTCATCCGCTCCAACGAGCGTCGCACGCTGAAGCGCGCGAGCTAAGCGCAAGTCGCGGCCGCTCACCTTGTCGGTGCAGCGGGCCGCTTCCATGCTCGTCGGGGTTGTTGCCGGCTATGTGGTGGCGCGGCGTGTTTTGGCGCGTCGCGCCCGATCGATCGCCGCGCTCACCGATCGGCAGCGCGAGGTTTTGCGTGCCGTCGCCGGTGGACTCTCGACGAAGGAGATCGCGGCGCTTCTCGGGATCACCGAGGCCAGCGTGAACACGCACATCCGTCGCGCGCGCGCGATCCTCGGCGCGCCGACCCGCGCGGCCGCGGCCGCGCGGGTCACCGGTCACGTCGTCGTGGTGCCTTCGAGGCCGAGGCGTAGGGCGGCGTCGTCCAACGCACGCACGACCTCGGAGATGAGGTCGTCGAACGGAACGCCCATCTCCTCCGCGCCCTTCAGCATCATGTCGCGGCTCACGGCGCGCGCGAAAGCCTTGTCCTTCATCTTCTTCCGCACCGACCTGGCGTCGACGTCGCGCACGGCCTTTGAAGGCTTGACGAGCGCGACCGCGGTCACAAACCCGCAGAGCTCGTCGACCGCGTAAAGGGTCTTCTCCATGGCGGTCACGCGCGGCACGCCGGTGTGGTCGCCGTGGCTCTGTATCGCATGCTCGATCGGTCCTGGGACGCAATCGTGGAGGAGTCCGGCGATCGCCCAGGTCTCCTCGTCTTCGCCGCCGTTCTGTCGCGCGAAGCGGCGCATGGCGGCCTCCACGGCGAGGCCGTGCTTCCGAAGGCTCTCCGACTTCGTGTGCTCGCACAAAAGATCCCAGGCTTCATCGCGCGTCACCGCTCACCTCCCGCGCGATCCTAGCGAACGCGTTACCGTCGGCCGATGACCGGCTGCGGCTGCCTCGTGCTCATAGCCGGCATCGTCGCGCTGCTCGTGATCTTTGTGCGCGGCTCCTTCGACGCCGGCGAGCCGATCGACACGGCGGTCGCAGCTCTGGCCGTTGGGGCGCTAGCCATCCAGCGGTGGCAACGGGAACGGTCCGCGGACGAGCTCGTACGCGCGCGCCGCGCGTAGGGCGCCGGCCTCGTCCCACATCCGCGCGGCGAACTGCAGGCCGATGGGCAGGCCTGCCGGGTCCATTCCGCAGGGGACCGAGATCGCCGGCTGACCGGTGAGGTCGAAGATCTGCGTGATCCGCGTCCACTCGCTCGGGCGTCCGATCTCTTTCGCCTGTTCGATCGTCCACGCCCGCGTCGGCACGGTCGGCATGGCCAGGACGTCGACACCGTCGAGGTCGCGATCGGCGCCTCCGGCGCGCGCCTCGCGTAGCAGCTTCATCGACCGGGCGTAGGTGTCCGCGTCGACGTCGCCCCGTGACGCGAGTCGCGCGCGCACGAGCGGGCCGTACTCCGACGATCGCCCCGGGAACGCACCCTCGTGATACGCGCGTGCCTCGACGCCGAGGATCACGCTCGCGGCTTTCGCGTATTCGGCGGCCCGAGGCCACCGGACCTCGCGGACCAGCGCGCCGGCGCGCGCGAGCGCGTCGATCGCGGCGCGTACGGCGGCGGCGATCGCTGGGTCGCACTCGTCCCAGACATGGTCGGCCGGTACGCCGACGCGCAGCTGCCGCGCGCCCTCCTCGATGCCCCCGAGGAGGTCCGCGACCGGCTGGTTTACCGAGACCGGATCGCGTGAGTCGTGTCCGGCGATCGCCGCCATCGCGAGAGCGACGTCGCGCACGGTACGCGCGAGCGGGCCCGGGTGATCCAGTGACCACGCGAGCGGGACCGCGCCGAACAGGCTTGCGCGTCCGAACGTCGGCTTGAGGCCGACGCATCCGCAGAGCGACGCCGGGATGCGGATGCTCCCCCCGGTGTCGCTGCCGAGCGCGGCGTAGGCCTCGCCGGCGACAACGGCCACCGCGGAGCCGCCCGAGGACCCGCCGGGTATTTTCGTCGCGTCCCAGGGATTGCGGACGTCACCGAAATGCGGGTTGACCGAACTGATGCCGTAGGCGAACTCGTGCAGCCCGAGCTTTCCCAGAAGGACGGCACCGGCTTCGCGAAGCCTGCGGACGACGGTCGCGTCCTCGCTCGGCACCCATTCCGCAAGGATTCGAGAGCCTGCGGTCGTGCGGATCCCGCTCGTCGCGAAAAGGTCCTTGACCGCGACGGGGATGCCGTGCAGCGGACCCTTGTATCGGCCGCCCGCGATCTCGCGCTCGGCCTGGCGCGCCTGCTCGCGCGCGAGCTCGGCCGTGACGGTGATGAACGCGTTGAGGCGAGGCTCGAGCATTTCGATGCGCGCGAGGCAGGACTCGACGAGCGAGGTCGGCGAGAGCCGGCGCTCGCGGATCGCCGCCGCGGCGTCCTCGAGCGTCATGCGAACGGCGTCCTGCGTCATGGCGGGCATCGCCCCGCCGACCGCTAGCGGACTCTCTCCGACGGTCGTCCGCTTCGTGTACGGATCGCGAAGATCACGCCGAGGATCACGGTGACGATCGCACCGGCGATGAGAGCCTCGAGCGTCCCGCTGGCCGCGTCTGGAGAAATGCCGAAGAGCTGCTCGATCCAGTCCACGTGTTCGTCCTCCCCAAGCTAGGTAGGTCGCATCATCGCATTTCGTCCCTATCCAAGTCCTCAGGCCGGCACGGCTTCGACGACGAGCGCCCCGGCGTTCACGGTCAGGGACGTGACGCGCACGCCCGAGGGGATGTTCGCGGCAAGGACACGCGCGAACGTGTCCGCAACGTCCTGCTTTGTGGAATCGGGAAGGCCGAGACCTGCGAAGGTCGCCGACTCGATCTTCGCGCCCGCCTTGCCGTCGGTGACGAGCGGAGACGCGACGACGACGATCGGCCCGCCGACGATGAACGCGTGGCCCGTCGCGGTGAGCGTCAGCCTTCCCGGCTCGAGCTTGATCGTTGGATCGGTCACCGTGATCCCACTCACCGTGAGGGGCGTGTAGCTCTGCGCCGCTTTCGTGAGCTCCCGCTCGGTGAGCGTGACCCTGATGGTGCGCGACCCGCTCGGTGTGGCGAGCGCCGTCGCGGAGCTCGGCGGCCGACTGGTGCTGCGGACGACCGGTGACGTCGACGGCGCGAATTGTCCGAGGGCGGCCATGCCGATCAGGCCGGCGGCAAGGATCGCGACGAGCGCGGCGAGGACCCGCACCGCTAGACGCTAATGCGAGAGCGGATCGATGATCCTTTCATTCTCTTTGACTTCCCAGTGCACGTGCGGTCCGGTCGTCGCGCCGGTCATGCCGATGAGCGCGATGGGTTGGCCGCGGGCGACGCGCTCGCCGATGGACACGAGCGCCGCGGACGTGTGGGAGTAACAGCTCTCGATCCCTTCGGCGTGCTGCACGCACACCCGGCGCCCCCCGACCTGGACCCAGCCCGCGGCATCGACCACACCATCGTCCGCGGCGACGATGATCGAGCCGAAGGGCGCGGCTATATCAATCCCGGTATGGCTGCCCTGCAGGAACTGGCTGACCGCGCCGGCGACGGGACGAACGAAGCGGCGCGAAGCTTCCTCGATGCGCCCGAGACGAGAGCGAGATGCTGGATCGGCGCGGAGATCGGTGCCCTGCCCGCTCGCAACGCCACAGCGGTAGAGCTCGAGCTGGGTCTCGTACAAGCCGGTCCGGCTGACGCCGGTGAACCAGCGTCCGTCCGGGCTGAACGAGCGGGTGCCGAAGAGATTGGGAAGCGTCGCGATCGCGTGGTCCTGCCCGTCCGTAGGGTCCCACACCGGTATGCGGTCGAAGACGTTGCCGCCCGGAACGGTCGCGGAGACTGCGCCCAGGAGAAGACGCCCGTCGGCGGTCCATCCGTGTACGGATCCTGCGAGGTTCGATAGCGGCACCGAGTCCTTCAAACCGTCCGGCTCGATGAGCGCGAGCTTGTCGTCGCTGCGCACGAGAAGGGTCTCCCCTCGCGGCGACCATTCGGTGTAGGTCGCGTCCAGAGCGTCGAGGTTCGTCATCTCTCCCGTGGCGGTGAAGCCGATGTACCGCTCCGTCGTGCCGTCAAGGTGATATCGCGTGACCGTGAATCGCTTTGCATCCGCGCTGAAGTACGAATCGTCCCGCGGATAGCGGGGGATGAGATCGGGGTCGACGCGCGCGACCGTTTCCGCCACTCCGTCGTGCCAGACGCGGATCTCGTCCTCGTACCAGAAGTACAGGTCGTCGCCGCTCCAGCGAACCTCGGGCGAGGATGCGTCGATGGTCCCGGCGATGGTGCCATCGAGATTCACGTAGAGGTGCCCGTTATCCCGCCAGTACGAGAGGTACGCGCCCGATCCGGACCATTGCGGCCTGCTGCCCTGTCCGATCTCCTGGACCCTGCCACTTTTGAGGTAATAGACAGAGAGCTGAAGCTGCTCTTCGTAGCCGGTGATCGTGGTGTGTGAGGGGATCACGTCGATCCGCGAGATGGCGACCGCGCTCGAGTCCGCCGACCACGCCACGTTCGTGACGTTATCGAGCGCAGGTATGGTCGCGCGGTCGGTGCATCGAAGCAGGTCGACCGGCGCCGTCGCGCGAAGAGGTCGATCGTCGGGAAGAACGATGTCCGGATCGTGATCGCTTGCTCGTGGGGCTTGCGCACAGGCGGAGAGGGTGACGACGAGCAGGAAGAAATACGCGAGACCCTTCCCCCTGCTCACACGACTCATTAAAGATGCG
>VBEU01000225.1 GCA_005883775.1 Chloroflexota bacterium
CCGTTCTTCAACGGCTACCGTCCGCAGTTCTACGTCCGGACTACCGACGTCACCGGTGACGTGAAGCTGCCCGAGGGCCGCGAGATGGTCGTGCCGGGTGATAACGTCAACCTGGAGGTCACGCTCGGGACTCCGATCGCGCTGGAAGACGGACTCCGGTTCGCGATCCGTGAAGGCGGACACACCGTCGGCGCGGGCGTGGTCACGAAGGTGCTCGCCTAATGCCCAAGGACAACCGACCGATCATCACGCTGGCGTGCTCGACCTGCCGGTCGCGCACCTACGGGACGACGAAGAACCGCAAGAACGATCCCGACCGGATCGAGCTTTCGAAGTTCTGCCCGCGGTGCCGGAAGCACACGCCACACAGGGAGACGAGATAATTGACGGTGCTCAATGAGTCGGGGCACGGGCAGTTGCTCGGGGCTACGCCCCTCGCCTTTGCCCGGCGGCGGTATTCGCGCTTCGGCGCTCATCCGCCGTATTCGGCTCGTTTCGAGCCGAATACGGCGGTAGCTCAACTGGTAGAGCACTGGTCTCCAAAACCAGCGGTTGAGAGTTCGAGTCTCTCCCGCCGTGCAGGGGCGCGTTAGTGGCGGCCCGCTCGCAGGCGCCGGCGGTCAGGACCGGGAGCGTCGGACTCGTCCGCTTCGCCCAGGAGTGCTGGTCGGAGCTGCAGAAGGTCACCTGGCCCGATCGCCAGACGGTCATTCGACTCACGATCATCGTCATCGTGATCTCGGCGATCGTCGCCGCGTACATCCTGGGCGCCGATCAGGTCTTCACGTATCTGGTGAACGGTCTCATCTTGAACCAAGCCGTGCCGTCGCCGGCACCGTCGGTACCCTAAGGGGAGGGTCATGAGCGAAGAGCGCGAAGACCAAACTCGCGAGGAGCAGTCGCAAGACCCGCAAGCCGCCACGCCCGCAAATGAGTCGGACGTGGAGGTCGACGCTGCCAAGCTCTCCGACGAAGCAGCCGCCGAAGCCGCGCGCGCATTCCTCGGCACCGCGGAGCCTGAAGAAGAGGTGTCCGTCGACGAGGTCAAGAGCGTGCTACGGCGCGCCGGCGCTGTCGCCGAGGCCGAGCCGGTCGATGTCGCGCCGCCAGTCGTGGAGGCACAGCCCGAGGTCATCCCGCCCTCGGCGCCGACGGCCGAGGAAATCGACACCGGACGCCGCTGGTACGTGATCCACACCTACTCGGGTTACGAGAACAAGGTGAAGACGAATCTCGAGCACCGCATCACTTCGATGGACATGGGCGACAAGATCTACCAGGTCCTCGTGCCCACCGAGGAAGAGATCGAGATAAAGAACGGCAAGCGTCACCCGGTCGAGCGCAAGGTCTTCCCGGGCTACGTGCTCGTGGAGATGATCATGGGCGACGACTCGTGGTACGTCGTGCGCAATACGCCAGGCGTCACCAGTTTCGTCGGCAGCGGCAACAAGCCGACGCCGCTCACCGACGGCGAGGTCCGGGCCATCCTCCGTCAGATCAAGCTCGACGCACCGAAGTACAAGGTCGCATTCACAAAGGGCGAGGCCGTCCGCGTCACCGACGGCCCGTTCACCGACCTGCACGGTGTGGTCGACGAGGTGAACCCCGAGCGAAACAAGGTGAAGGTCCTCGTGTCCATCTTCGGCCGCGAGACACCGGTCGAGCTGGACTTCCTACAGATCGAAAAGTTAGTCAAGTAACGAGCGAGGAGCGGCTTCGCCGCGACGAGCGAGCCCGCCCGCTGGGGCGGTCTGCTGGCGAAGCCAGAGATTGAGCAGGTGAAGTGAGATGGCGAAGAAGATCAAGGCTCAGGTCAAGGTGCAGATCAATGCGGGGAAGGCGACGGCCGCGCCGCCGGTCGGAACCGCGCTCGGTCCGCATGGCATCAACATGGGCCAGTTCATAAAGGAATACAACGAGCGCACCGCGTCGCTCACCGGCACGATCGTGCCGGCGGTGGTGACGATCTTCGAGGATCGCAGCTACACGTTCGTCACGAAGAGCCCGCCGGCCGCCGATCTCATCCGTAAGGAAGCCGGCATTGAGAAGGGCTCAGGACAACCGAACAAGAACAAGGTCGGGAAGATCACCAAGGCGAAGGTCCGCTCGATCGCCGAGATAAAGATGAACGATCTCAACGCGAACACGATCGAGTCCGCGATGCGGATGGTCGAGGGCACCGCGCGCAGCATGGGCGTGGAGATCACCGGCTAGCACGGTCGCGCTCTAGACCCTCAACGCGGCGCAGGATCTCGAGCATCACGTCGTTCTGATTGGTGAGGTGCTGAAGGATCGCGCCGACCTCGGCTTCGGTCCGCTGGCTGATGTCGAAGTCGGCATTGGCCACCAGCTCGCCGTATCGGTCCTGCAGGTTCTGGCCGACCATGATGAGCGGCATGAGGTGGAGCTGAAGCAGGTTGCTCACGAAAAGCCACGCCAGGAACGACGGTCCTGGATCGAACCGGAGCTCCGCCGGGCCGACCGTGTTCCAGCCGAGCCACAGGATCGTCCAGATCGCGATCGCGAAGAAAAAACCCATCGAGCCGACGCGATCGGTGACCCACACCGCGAGGCGCTCGGACGGCGAGAGGCTGCGGGCGAGCTCGACGTTCACGTTTCGCGAGGGTGCGAACCTGGCGTTGATATCGACGAGCTTCGGAACATTTGCCGCTTCGTTGGCGAAGCCTTGCACGGATATGGCGATCCTCCCCGACTGACGCTCGCGACACGGTAGTCCCCGGCTCGGACCGTGGACAGGCCGCGAACACGATCAGACGGTCGTGACCAGCCACCCGAGAGTGAAGGCCGGTATGGCCATGCCGAGGGCCCAGACCATCGGGCGGGCCGACGTCGGCGTACGCATGAGGCCTATGAGGGCGACAGGGAACAGCAACACGAAGGCGCCGCCAAAGAAGAACATCC